>NZ_LZHK01000060.1:0-13797 GCF_001690415.1 Gilliamella sp. Imp1-1 | reverse complement strand
CGTAAAACGTGGGCACAGCAACTACAACAAAATCATTCTGTTACTATAGCTATGAGCTGCGCTATCGTTGGCTTAAGCCGTTGTGCTTACTATTATCAACCTAAGTTACAGGATGATTCGGTGATTGTTTCGGTATTGAATGCTATCACAGACCGGCATTTAAGCTGGGGCTTTCCTAAATGCTTTAATCGTATCAAAAAGCTCGGCTATAAATGGAATCATAAACGGGTGTATCGGGTGTATTGTGAATTAAAGCTTAATCTCAGGGTAAAGCGTAAAAAACGTATTCTTCCACGATGCCCAGAAAGGTTATTAGTCCCCAATAAACAAGGTGAATGTTGGTCAATGGATTTTATGAGTGACAGTAGCCGTAATCAACGTCGCTTTAGGACATTCAATGTTATCGATGACTTTAATCGTGAGGCGTTAGGTATTGATATTGCAGTAAGCTTACCAGCAGGAAGGATTACCCGTTACTTAGATAAACTGGGCTAAACCACATGATATAACCATTGATTATATCCAGCTCGGTAGCCCTTATCAAAATGGCTTTATTGAACGATTTAATCGTACCTATCGTACTGAAGTACTCGATTTATATCTTTTTAACAACTTAGCACAAGCAAGGAGAATAACCGAAGAATGGTTAACGATTTATAATACCGAAAGACCGCATGAGGCATTAAATAACATGACACCGATTGAGTATAAAACACTAAAACAGGCAGCATGATTTTCTACGTGAGTTGTGTACTAAGTTTGGGGTATTTACATAGTTAAAGGCACAAACAGCTTCAATCGGACTTTCTATAGTACGTTATAAATGGCCTAGCGACTGATCATAAAGCGCTTAGCCAAATGAGTGACCGTTATTTTTTCTTAATGATATAAACGCCATATCTCTTTTCTGTGATAAGGCGTTAGTTTTGTTTTTATGTATATTCATTACAGTAGTTTCTCAAATTACTGAAAATAACACTAAAAATTCCTATAACTTATAAAATATAAAAAAATTCAATGATACATCTTTTTTATTTTAAGAAGGTAATCAATTGCTTCTTCAATTTCACAAATAGTTTGAGTCTCAGGATTAACATAATTACAGTAAAGAATATATGAAATATAAAATAATTCTTCTATAGAAAGTTTTCTTTTTCTTCGAGGTAGGGAAATTTTATCAATCGTTAACCCCCATCCTGCATAAAAAGGAATTCCATAAACATATACGAGCTTACCACTCATTAATGCCTCTAAACCTATTATATCATTATGTACATGAATCTCATCCATTTGATTTACCAATTCAAATGGATGAACATTATGATGTTTAAAATACTTTATAGTTAAATCCGCATCTAAATTAGCCAATATACTTTTATAGCGTTTTAATTGTTTCTCACAACAATTGTTAGAAAATTTAATCACAATGTTCGCATTTGGGTTATTATAAATAACTTCATTAAGCATATCTTCAAAGGAATAATTTACTTTACAAAATTTCTTATAAATTTCATGTTCAGATTGAACAACAAGTATATTTTTTTTATGTTTTTCTTTATAAATATTAGAAAGACCTTCGAAATTATTATATTTAGATATTTTTTCTTTAATGATTTTGTTAATAATATTTTTAGATCTCAGTAACTGTTTTTCATTAACAATTTCTGTATTTAAAAGATCTTCTAGATCAGTTGCCATATTACCATCATTAAAATAACCTCGGCTGTCTATTACAAATGAAATAGCAGAACAAAAAGTAGTCATTGCTGAACTATAAGGAGGAAAAATATTACTTATAAAGCCAGTGTATATATAATAAAATAGCTTATTTTCTTCCACAGCAATTTTTGCTGCCTCCAAAATATCTTGATTTTCAAATGAAAATACAGCATTAGATTTATTAATATCATCAGTTAAATTAGCTATTACAGATAAATTCTCAAAATAATATTTAAATTGATTTAAATTCATTTGATTAAAGAAAATCAAATTATTTTTATTAGATAAAAAATTCCCTTTTTTTTGTGTAAGAATGCTTGAAACAAGTATTTGTTGTAACTTTGACAATTCGTTATATAAATTATTAAATTTATCGTTTATTTCTTTTGAAATCTTTTCCTGTTTGTTTTTAGTTTTTAGCTTTTTTCTTTTAATTTTCATTCCTAATAAACATAAAGTAGTGTTACTTGACGAATGGTATAAACCAAATAAACGCTGCTTTCTCGTAATATACTCAATATATTTAATCTTATAATATTTTTTTTTCGATAGGGCTCTAAAAAAACGGTTTCGAGGATATAAAGAGGTTAAAGAAAATTTGTTAACTATATTTGTCGATTTTTTTAATACACTCTCAATATTTTTATGTGGCGTATGATTTATTTCATCCCAAAAAATTCGTTCAAAAAACTTTTCTAATATTAAAACTACTTTATAAAATAAATTCCATTTAAAAATGAAAGTTAGAAGTTCTTCGAAACACAATAATCGATCTAACTCATGATTTAATCCATTAATTTTAGATTTAGAAAGTTTTAAAGTTAAATTCATAATTGAATTTTTTCTGCTTAGATAATGATGAAGTTTTTCAGGCATAAAGTATGCAGAATTACACATTAATGCATATGACCAGAAAAAAGGATTATCTTCATATAATTTACCTTCTGGAAATCTTATATGATAATCTTGGATAATCGAAAGTTTATATATTTTATTCCATGCACAAACGTCCAAAAATTGGATAACATAACTTGTTAATTTAACTAAACCACTAAATTTATGTTGAAAATATTCTTGATTATAACGTTCGCAATCATTATCTTCCATTATCAGATTTGTTGAAAAATGTACAAAATCTACTTCATCACTAACAAATCTCGATAAAGCTAACTCATATGCATTATTTTCAACATAATCATCAGAATCTAGAAAAGTAATAAAATAACCATTAGCATAATCAATTCCCATATTTCTTGCTGATGATAACCCACCATTAGTTTTATTAAGAATTTTGACTCGGGAATCTTTATCTGCATATTCTTTTAGAATAAGATGTGAATTGTCTTTAGAGCCATCATTGACACAAATAATTTCAATATCTTTTAAGGTCTGGTTAATTAGACTATCCAAACATTTTTTCAAAAATTTTTCTGTATTATAAACAGGCACTATGACAGTCAATTTAGGTTGCAACATCGAGTATCCTATTTAAACAATAATAAATGCATATTTCTTTTTCTTAAAGGAAAAAGAAACTAATATTTTATTTGGTATTATTTCTTTATTCAATCTAACAAATTGTATTTTTTTGTTAATCCGAAATTTGACTTTAAATGGTTGTTTAACCTTGATTGGAATAATTACATTATCAGTATCATCTTTCCAAGAAACATAGAACTGGTGTACACAATAATTTAAGTATCCTTCTATTTCTTCGCAAAAGTAATATGATGGGAAAATAATTTCTTTAGGAGAAATTTTTAAAGTATTAAATTTATCAAAAGGTTCAGAAACCAAATTTTTATTTCTTAAAATCGTCGTTATTCGCTCAACATTAGTTGTAAGATCCAGCTCACCATTTTTAATAAACCTATCGTGCTCGTAAGTATCCAAAATTTCTTTAACAAAATCATTACTCTTAGATGCCCCTAATGTTGCAGTTGAAATAGGATGAATTATTCCTCTCCAATTTTCATAACAAGAAAAGAACTCCAATTCTAAAAAAGAATTAAAAGAATCAAAAAATTGTGATAAGGTAATATCAGTATCTAAATATATACCGCCTTCAGTCCATAAAGCATATATTCTAAAATAGTCAGATACAAATGCAAACTTTCTTACCTGGTAAGCTTCTTTTACATATCGGTTGTTGTTTGCTAAATGAAGATGATTATCATTCCATTCTACAAATTTATAATCAGGAAGCTTTTTTTTCCAATTAGCTATATTATCAAGAACTTTTTTTGGTTTAGGATTATCACCAAACCAACAGTAATGAATTATTCTAGGAATCATAGTAAATAAAAAGACCTCATCATTTTTTAAAATAACCAAACAAGAAAATACTTAAAGAAAAACAGTATATTCTTTTCATGTAAGACTTGGGTAAATTTGAATTTTTCAATAACTTTAACAAGGCTTCTTTAGTAACATCTCCCCCCCACTGCAAATGCTTTCTTATCATAAAAAAAATAGCATTATATTTTCTTATATTAAGCCCTTTATTAAACATATATTGCAATATTGAATAAATTACTTTCGCTCTATCAATATTATTTCTTCTTTGGACTTCTGGATCAGGGTTATTACATTGTGAATTTTGATTAAGTTTATTATAGATATAATATGTTTTTTTTGTATAAACTAGCTTTTGAGAATTAATTAAATATAATGAATTAAAATAAAAATCTTCAGCAAAACCAAAATAATTATCGGACTCAAGGAATTTAAGGTTAAGCCTTCTTATCTCACTTAAATTATATAATTTAGCATAAGGAGCAGGAAAAGAATCAATACTCAACATATGTATGATCTCTTTTATTTTATTTAATGATAAACTCTCCTGTTCGAAAAAAAAACTTTTAGTTAATCCTTCGTGCTTTTGGTGATAAATATCACAAAATACGCAATTTACACCATCTTTATACATTTTAATTAGCTCTTCAAAATAATTATTAGGTATAACATCATCAGAGTCAATAAATGTAAGTAATTTACCTTTTGCTTTATCAATACCCAAATTTCTAGCTTTATGTGATCCCCCATTCATTTGATAAAAATACTTTATTCTTGAGTCAAACTTAAACTGCTCACAAATAGCTTTCGTAGAATCAGAACTTCCATCATCAATTATAATTAATTCGTAATCAATAAATGATTGAGAAAGTATATTATTTATACAAGAATACGCATAATTTTCTGAATTATACATGGGCAAAACAACTGAAAGTAATGTCATATTTAATCCTACTTAAACACTTTACTAATCTGATTAAACCCAAAATTAAAAAAATATAGAAAAGACGTTGTTTGTTTAAAAAATGATGTTCTATTTTATAGAGCTTAGTAAGCTTAAGTCAATACACTTAATAATTTGAATTGTAGAAAAAACAAGGTTGTTTTCACTTCATAGCTAAAATAATTCTCTCGAAACTCATAAGGCGTTTTCCCCGAAATCGCTTTATGGGGTTTAACTATATTATGCTTATCGTATTAATTTATCTTCAATGAACTTTCCAACCTTAACCAAACGTTTAATTCCATAACAAATGGTTTTATAACGTTCATTCTTACTGGTTAAAGGCACAAAAAGCTACGATCAGGCTTTCTTTAGTACATTGTAAATGGTAGGCCGAGTAACCATAAAGCGTTTTGCCAAATCAGTGACCGTTATTTTTCTTTGTGATATAAGCACCATATATCTTGTCTGTGATAAGGCGTTAGTTTTGTTTTTTATGTATATTTATTACAGTAGTTTCTCAAATTACTGTAAACAGCACAAGTGATTCATACAATAAAAATTAATTCTTATATTGCTAATATAAAAACACCATTATTATAGGCTGGCATGACAATCGGTACATTAGGTAGCATAAGTTATCCTTGAGTTTCTATATTATTTAAATACCATTCAATAGTTTTTCGCAATCCACTTTCAAACTTTTCTTGTGGCTTCCAGTTTAACTGTTTTTGAATTTTCGATGAATCGATAGCATATCGATAATCATGGCCAGGTCTATCAGATATAAATTGAATTAAATCTTGATATCGTTTGATTCCATTTGGGCGTTTTGGAATAAGTTCATCCATCATTGAGCAAATAATTTGTACTGTATCTAAGTTCGTATATTCGCTATTTGCACCAATATTATAAGTCTCGCCAATTTTACCTTTATTTAAGACAGAATATATAGCTTTGACATTATCTTCTACATATATCCAATCACGTATTTGTAAACCATCGCCATAAATGGATATGGGCTTGCCTGCCAGTGCCTTAAAAATTACAGATGGAATCAGTTTTTCAGTATGCTGGTAAGGTCCATAATTATTGGTACTATGTGTTATAATGGTTGGTAACTCATATGTGCGATACCATGCTTTAACTAAATGATCACTTGATGCTTTAGAAGCGGAATAAGGACTACTTGGTGAGTAGGGTGTTACCTCTGTAAAAAATGATTTCGTACTACCTAGATCACCATAAACTTCATCAGTTGATACATGGATAAAACGAAATTTCTCTTTATTCTCATCAGACAAATTATTCCAATAATTTCGAGAAGCTTCTAAAAGTGTAAAAGTTCCTATAATATTACTTTCAATAAAAACAATAGGACTGGTTATTGAATTATCTACATGGCTTTCAGCCGCTAAATGAATCACAGCATCGGGGTGATATTGTTGAAATACACGATCCAATGCTTGTCGATTACAAATATCAACTTGTTCAAAAATATATCTTTCACTGCTAGAAGCCATTGCTAGCGAGTTCAAATTTGCCGCATAGGTTAATTTATCAATATTAATGACATGATCTTGAGTATGTTCGATAATATATCGAATGACAGCAGAACCAATAAATCCAGCTCCTCCTGTTACTAAAACTCTTTTAGTGCTATTAAACAAACTTACCGCCCTATCCCATAATCTCTCAACTTATTTGCAATCGCCGTATGCGACACACCTAATCTTTTGGCCAGCTTTCTTGAGCTTGGGTATTGATCATATAATTTTAATAAGATCTCTTTTTCAAACTGTTTAGTTATTTCATCAAGAGTTTTATTTTCAATATTGTTGACCCACGATAATTGCGATGTGATTGGAGTCGGTAACACAATGTCTTTGACCGTTAACCTAGGCGAAGTCAATTGCGCTAATGCCGAATAAAGTATGTTTTTCAGTTGCCTTACATTACCTGGCCATGAGTAACGGGTCAAATTATCAATAACATTATCGTCAATTGTTGGTGATATGATACCTTGTTTATTGGCATATTCATTTACAAAAATATACGTAAGTGATTCAATATCGTCTTTACGCTGTTGTAAAGAAGGTAAATTAAGCGATAGTACGTTAAGTCGGTAATAAAGATCTTTTCTAAATTTACCTTGTTCAACCAAATCAGCTAAATCGACCTTTGTTGCACAAATAATTCTAACATCGACATAAACTTCATCATCATCACCCACACGGCGGAAATAGCCATCATTGATAAAACGTAATAATTTAGTTTGCATTTGAAACGACATTTCATCAATGCCATCAAGCAATACTGAGCCACCGTTGGCTTGTTCAAAAAAGCCTTTTTTACCTTCAATAGCGCCAGGATAAGCACCAGCTGCATGCCCGTATAATTCACTTTCAACAACCTCATCAGGCATAGCTGCACAATTTAATGCTAGAAAAGCCTGATCGCCACGTGAACTGTATTGATGACAAGCATTAGCAAGTAAATCTTTACCTGTACCAGTTTCGCCAGAGATAAGCAATGGTTCTCTTTGCATTGAGAATGCTTTAGCTTGAGCGATAAGTTTTTGCATGACTAAACTTTGGCTGGCAAAAATATCAAAAGCTTGAGAACCAACAACCTTTATTTTTGATAACCTTTTTTTTAAATACTCAATTGGTTGTAAAATAAATATTGTTTTAGATGATTCCATCACTTTTTGCAATAAAACGTGCTGAGAATCTAACACAATAATCGTATCATCTTGTCCATCTATATTTATTGTATTATCAAGATTGAAGACCTTTTGATAATTAAAGGGTTGATTTAATACTAAATCGTTTTGAGCGAATAGTGCTCTAGCTACATGATTATAGGTAACCAGAAGTTGGTCATTATCCATTTCAATGATTGCTGCTTGCATACTCTGTCCACTTTTCATTAAGTTTTAATAAATTATCACGACGATATTGCCACTCAGAACTTTTTGTTAATTCTACATAGGTGATTTTTGTATTGGTTAATAAACATTTTGCTTTATCTGATGTTAAGGAATTAATCTTATCTAATGCTGCTAATTGGTCTAAAATAGCTAATGTCCCTTGCCTATTATTACAAGCTAAAAGCAGATCGCAACCTGCTGATAATGCCGTTTGGGCTCGCTCAGCATAATTACCCATTATTGAAGCACCTTCCATTGATAAATCATCAGAAAAGATTACACCATCAAAATGTAATTGCTCACGAAGCACTGTTTTAAGCCAATATGGCGAACCGCTAGCAGGTTTATTATTAAAAGCAGGATAGATAACATGAGCAGGCATGATTGCATCAAGTTTTTTATCCGCAATCAATTTGGCAAAAATTTGCATATCAAGTTCGATAAGCGACTTTTCGCGATAATCTACAGGCGTTTCCTTGTGTGAATCAGCAATCACATGACCATGCCCAGGAAAATGTTTGCCCGTAGTTTTCATACCTGCAGCATGCATACCATCAATCATAGCGGAAGCAACGTGATAAGCAACATTGACATCTTGATGAAAAGAACGTGTACCGATAGCAAGACAATCGTAACCTAAATCTAAAACGGGTGCATAGCTAAGATCGATATCAAAAGCAATAAGTTCCATAGCCAGAACCCAACCGGCATCAAAAGCTAATGATTTAGCTTGTTCAAGATCATTAAGAACCGCAAAAGATTGCGCTGGAGGTATAGAAGTAAAACCGTCTCTAAAACGCTGAACACGCCCTCCTTCATGATCGACCGAAATTAATAAACGCTGTGAAGAGGCAGCTCGAATCTGTTTTATCAATGCCATCAGTTGAGCTTGATCTTGATAATTACGACTAAATAAAATCACCCCTGCAATCAACGGATTTTGCAACAGTTTTTTATCTTCTTCAGTTAATGCTAAACCTTCAACATCAATCAACAATGGTCCCATTATTTGTTGTCCTCAATAACTTTATTTGTTTCCTTATTGATATCAGACTGCTTAGGAAAATCTTTAGATGCAAATCTGGTTAGGATTTCTCCACTTTGTGTTGAAATTAATTCCATTGCCAGATCGACATCATTGCTTGCACTTGGTACTTTATATATTGTGGTGAAAAGAACATAGCTAGCATTTATCGATTTAGCCAGTCCAATCATCTTACCTCGTGATACCAACTTATCATCAGCTGAAATCCCCAATGATTGTTTAGCTTGGCTTATTGTCTGTCTATCTACTACTGTAAACGTATTTTGCTTATGCATTAACTGATGTAATGCTTCATCTATTTGATTATTTGCAAGATAATCACCACTCCGGTTTTGAATATCACTAATAAAAATAAGTTTATTGTCTGAATTTGAAAGTGGCACATTAACTAATTTCTTGATAAATGGTGATAATACCGAATTCCAATCAGTCTGTTTAGCAATTTCAGGAGGCATTTCAATCACACCAGTATCATCAGGCTGAGTAACATCTACAGGTGGTTTCACCTCAACTTTTTGGGTATTACTAATAAGGTGGCACCCCGTTAAAACAAAAACCAGTGAACTTGTAACAAATATACGCTTGATCTGTTTCATATATGATTAACCTATTAATCTACCAAGATTTTTACCACCTAATAAATGCATATGAAGATGAAAAACTTCTTGCCCTGCATCTTTATTACAATTCATGATTAAACGATATCCACTTTCATCAATACCTTCTTGTTTTGCAATTTTGGCAGCAACTACCATCATATGCCCAATGATGGTTTCATCTTCTTCCTTAATATCATTAACGGTTGGAATTAGTTTATTTGGGATAATCAACACATGAGTCGGCGCTTGAGGAGAAATATCACGAAATGCTGTCACCTTATCGTCCTGAAAAACAATATCAGCGGGGATTTCTTGTCGAATAATTTTACTAAAAATAGTTTCCTGAGCCATCAAACCTTTCCTCTTACTTATATAGTTATACAAACATCTACTAATAACAATTCTATTGCACGAAAGCATATCATATTTTACTAACAAAAATGTATAGAAATCGTTACATTTTACAATGCATTTTTACAACCACAAAAATCGGTCAGGAAAGGTATTGATTTTATTGAAGTTTTTCCTGCTTTTTTTTTTGACATTTTTCAAAAGAATTTCATAAAAAACAGTCATAAAAACAGATACTTCCTATCAACTAAAAGTGACACTGTCTTACAAAGAATCTTGGCATATTCATTTGTCAAACCCAATAACTTGATATATAATGCCTTGTCGATTTCAACCGCCTATTTTTCATGTTCCTTGCTTTCAATGGGTTGCGGTTGCCCCGACAGAAAGCTGATTAATCCGTAGGGAGCGATAATGCGTCATTACGAAATAGTATTTATGGTTCACCCAGATCAGAGTGAACAAGTACCTAGTATGATTGAACGTTATACTGGTACGTTAACCACTGATGGTGGCAAAATTCATCGTTTAGAAGATTGGGGTCGTCGTCAATTAGCCTATCCTATCGAAAAACTGCACAAAGCACATTACGTGTTAATGAATGTTGAAGCAACTCAAGAAGCTGTTAACGAACTTGAAGATAGCTTCCGTTTCAATGATGCAGTAATTCGCAGTTTAATTATGCGCACAAAACACGCTGTAACTGAAGCTTCACCTATGTTAAAAGCCAAAGATGAACGTCGTAGTTCTGAAGAAGATTTTAACGAAGTAAATATGGACGATGATTCCGACGAATAATCGTTTAATGTTATCGGGTATTGTAAAAAAAACTCCGATACGAAAAATCAGTCCAAGTGGGATCTCGCATTGTCAATTTTATTTAGAACACGTTTCTAAACAAATCGAAGCAGAACTTACAAGACAAGCATGGTGCATAATGCCTGTGATTGTTAGTGGACAACAAAAGCTAAGTTACATAAAAAAAGGCAGCAAAGTTTTAGTTAGTGGCTTTATAAGCACACATACTAAACGCAACCAAACAAGCCAACTTGTTTTACATGCTGACCAAGTTAAACTATTAGGAGAATAGCCAAATGGCACGTTATTTCCGTCGTCGCAAATTCTGCCGTTTTACTGCAGAAGGCGTTAAAGAAATTGATTATAAAGATGTTTCTTTATTAAAAAGCTATATCACAGAAAGTGGTAAAATCGTACCAAGCCGTATCACTGGTACTAGCGCAAAATATCAACGTCAATTAGCTCGCGCAATCAAACGCGCTCGTTACTTGGCATTATTACCATATACTGATAATCATCAGTAATTAGCAACAGAGGGAACATATAATGCAAATTATTCTACTCGATAAAGTTGCTAATTTAGGCAGCTTAGGTGATCAAGTTAATGTTAAAGCAGGTTACGCACGTAACTTTTTAATTCCACAAGGTAAAGCTGTATCAGCAACTAAAAAGAATATCGAATTCTTTGAAGCTCGTCGTGCTGAATTAGAAGCTAAGCTTGCAGAAACATTGAAAGCAGCTGAAGAGCGTGTTGCTCAAATCAATGCACTTGGTAAAGTAACTATTACTTCTAAAGCCGGTGATGAAGGCAAATTATTTGGTTCAATCGGTACTCGTGATATCGCTGATGCTGTTAAAGCTCGTGGTATTAAAGTATCAAAAAGCGAAGTTCGCTTACCAAATGGCGTACTGCGTACTACTGGTGAACATGAAGTGTTCTTCCAAGTACACAGCGAAGCATTTGCTAAACTTATTGTTGATATTATTCCTGAATAATTATCCAACAATAAACACAAAAAGACCCGTCATTATAGCGGGTCTTTTATTATCTATTTCACAATAATTGATTTACCTCGACCTCGAATATCTGATACGGCTTCGGGTTTATTATCCGTAATTTTTATGGCTTGAATATCACCGCTAAAATCTTGCTGTTTAAAATGATAACCCATCTGTTTAAGTTTATCTTTTAACTTCTCTGGCACTTTATTTTGAAAACGCTCAATAAAGATAAGATTCGCTGGTAATAGTTGATGATGATAACGCGGAGCATCCATTGCCGCTTTTAATGACATATGATTATCAAAAACATTTGTCACAACTTGAAAGATTGAAGTGAAAATTCTTGAACCACCTGGTGTACCAATGACCATTGCAACTTCGTTATCTTTAATAAAAATACTTGGTGTCATAGAAGATAAAGGACGTTTATTTGGTTCTATTGCATTAGCATCTTTGCTCACGACACCAAATTGATTAGCAACACCTGGTTTACTACTAAAATCATCCATTTCATTATTTAGAATGATACCAGTGCCTTCTATTACAACAGCAGATCCAAACCAACCATTAAGTGTATAAGTATTCGATGCGGCATTGCCCCATTTATCCACAATCGAAAAATGTGTAGTCTGTAACTTTTCACGATTATTATCTAAACCTGGTTTAACTTTTTCAGTAATCGAAATCGCTTTTGGATTAACTTGTTTCGCTCTCTGCACTAAATAATTAGTATCAATCAATTCAGTGACAGGTACAGAGATAAAATCAGGATCTCCCATATATTCGGCTCGATCAGCAAAAACACGTTTTTCTATTTCTGCTAACAAGTGAATATATTGCGCTGAATTTACTTTTACCTCTTTGAAATCATTCGCTAAATATTGTTTCATTAATAATAATTGAATTAAACCAACACCTCCTGAGCTTGGCGGTGGAGCAGTAACAATCTGCATATCATGCCAGTTAGCAATTAAAGGATCTCGCCATTTAACCTTATAATTTGCTAAATCATTTTCAGTAATTAAACCTTCATTTTTCTCCATCTGTTGTGCAATTAATTTAGCCGTTTCACCTTTATAAAATCCATCGCTACCTTGCTGGGCAATACGATCTAAAACTTTACCAAGCTCAGGTTGTTTAAATATTTTCCCTTCTTGCATTGAACCAAAGTATTGCTTAAAGTGACCATTAGCAGGCGCAAGTTCTTGTGCCTCTTGATAACGTTTAACTAGTTGTTTGTCTACAACAAATCCTTCATTGGCAAATCGAATAGCTGGTGCTATAACCTCTTTCCAAGGTAATTTACCAAAACGCTGATGAACCGCCCACATACCAGCAACAGTTCCAGGCACTCCCGATGCTTTGTAAGAATATAAACTCAAATTAGGAATCACATTTTTATGATCATCAAGATACATATCTTTATCAGCTTTACTTGGTGCAACTTCACGATAATCAATAAAATAAGGCTTACCGTCCATCCAAAGAGTCATAAAACCACCCCCACCAATATTACCCGCTTCAGGATAAGTAACAGCAAGAGCAAATGCGGTGGCCACCGCAGCATCGGCTGCATTTCCACCTTTTTCGAGCACTTCTTCGGCTGCCTTTGCACCATAATAATCGGGCGAAGCAACTGCGGCAGCTGTTAATTTTTGTGTTACGTTTTCGACAGCTAGTACTTGTTGGCTTATCAGTAAAAATACCATAAAGTAGCAATACTTTATCAATTTACGTTTAAGAGAAAACATTTTGTACCTCCAAATTAAAGTATCATTTATCGTACTCACTTAACACCAAAATACATAAAGCATATTAATAAATCATGCAACAATATGTTAAGGGGGATGGAATGGCAACACATTTTCAAACAAAAAAATTAAGGGGTAAGTGTTTTTTAAATTCAATGGGAGGCAAGTAGCCTAACGAAGAATGTAATCGTTTATGATTATACCAATAGGCATAAGCCGAAAAAGCGCGTTGTAACTCAGCCGTTGAGTTGAAACGTTGGCCTTTTACAAATTCCGTTTTAATTGTTTTAAATGTCGCTTCCGCTACCGCATTGTCATAAGGACATCCTTTCTTGCTTAATGAATGCGTGATATTAAATGTC
>NZ_LZHK01000059.1:0-10379 GCF_001690415.1 Gilliamella sp. Imp1-1 | reverse complement strand
GTAAAAGCAATTATTTTACTTTATTGTGGAATTTATCTTACTGATAATAAAAAATTTCTAGATAATATATGAAAATAAAAAGCATCTTTCGATGCTTTAATGTTTATAAGATGAAAAGTAAATTGTTATTACTTTATCCCAAATTCAGACCGATAAGTTTCAACTTGCGTTACTTGATCTTTTCGAGCTGGATCTTTATAGAGGTACTGGATTAAATCATCAAGCGTAATAATTGAAATTACATTGCAATGATAAGTTTGTTTAATTTCTTGAATTGCTGACAGTTCACCACGACCTTTTTCTTGGCGATCTAGACAAATCAGTACGCCAGCAAGTTTAGATTGGTTATCTGCTAATATTTTCATCGATTCACGAATAGCAGTTCCGGCAGTAATAACATCATCGACCAACATAACGCGTTGTTGATAGATCGAACTACCTACTAAATTACCGCCTTCACCATGATCTTTTGCTTCTTTACGGTTAAAACAGTAAGGAATGTCAACATTATGATGTTCAGATAGTGCAACAACGGTTGATGAAACAATAGGGATACCTTTATAAGCTGGACCAAAAATGACATCGTATTCTAAATTAGCATCCATTAGTGCGGCTGCATAAAAACGACCTAATAAAGCCAGATCTTTACCTGTATTAAATAATCCTGCATTAAAGAAATAGGGACTTTTGCGTCCCGATTTCAAGGTGAATTCACCAAACTTTAATGCTTGCCTATTTAATGCAAATTCAATAAATTCACTTTTATATGATTTCATCGATCCTCTCCAATTAATCTTTTAAGGCCTGTTTTTGTGCATCAATAATAGTTTTGATGCCATTTTTTGCTAGCTCTAACAGTTTTAATAATTCGTCATGACTAAAAGGTTCGCCTTCAGCAGTGCCTTGCACTTCAATCATACGACCATCGTCAGTCATAACAACATTCATATCGGTTTCAGCGTTTGAATCTTCTATGTATTCTAAGTCACACACTGCTTGGCCATCGACAATACCGACAGAAACAGCTGCAACTAATGATTTAATTGGATTTTGCTTAATTTTACCATCTGTAACCATTTTATTGATTGCATCATTTAGTGCCACACAAGCACCAGTAATTGACGCAGTTCGAGTGCCCCCATCCGCTTGAATAACATCGCAATCTAACGTGATGGTATATTCACCTAATAATTTAAGGTCGACCATTGCACGTAGAGAACGAGCAATAAGGCGTTGAATCTCCATAGTGCGACCGGTTTGCTTACCTTTAGCCGCTTCGCGTTGAGTTCGTGAATGGGTTGCACGAGGCAACATACCATATTCAGCGGTTACCCAACCTTGGTTTTGACCTTTTAAAAAACGCGGCACACCTTCATCAATAGTGGCATTACAAAGTACTTTAGTTTCACCAAACTCAACTAATACAGAACCTTCTGCATGCTTAGTATAATGACGGGTTATTTTGATAGGGCGGATTTGTTCCGCAGATCGACCAGACGGGCGCATGCAATTCTCCAGATGTTACAATTAAAAAATATCGTTTTGAACTAATTATTTAAGGGGACATCAACAAGATAAGGTTGATGTTTAGCCTAAGCTAAGAGCATATTATACAGAATATGTGGTACAATGCCCAGCAAGTTTTTTACAAATTTAGGAAGCAATTATGATTTCCAGTATGACCGCCTATGCCAGAAAGGAGTTAAATCAATCTTGGGGAACCGCCTCATGGGAACTCCGATCAGTTAATCAACGTTATTTAGAAACCTATATCCGTCTACCAGAACAGTTTCGTTCACTTGAACCGATGATACGTGAACGACTCCGTAATCGTCTAACTCGTGGTAAAGTCGAATGTAATTTACGCTTTGAATTAGATCCTGCAGCGCAAAATCAAGAACTTTCGTTAAATAAAGATCTTGCTAAGCAAATTTTAAATGCCGCTAATTGGGTTCAAACAGAGCATCAATCAGGACAAGTTAACCCGATTGATGTACTTCGTTGGCCAGGCGTATTGTCGGCAAAAGAACAAAATCTTGACAGCATATCACAAGAAATCCTAGCGTTACTTGATACAGCTATCGACGAGTTTAAAGCTGTTCGAGAACGCGAAGGTAAAGCGCTTAGTGATTTAATTGCTAAACGTTTAGAAGCCATTACCGTAGAAGTGGATAAGATTCGTAATTGGATGCCGCAAATACTTGAATGGCACAAAGAACGTTTAAAAAGTAAATTGGCTGAAGCTAATATTGAACTGGATCATTCTCGCCTAGAGCAAGAAATAGTGATGGTTGCCCAGCGAATTGATGTTGCAGAAGAGCTTGATCGTCTAATGACACATGTTAAAGAAACTTATTCGATCTTAAAGAAAAACGAAGCGATAGGTCGTAGATTAGATTTTATGATGCAAGAGTTTAATCGAGAAACTAACACTATTGCCTCTAAATCAATTAATGCTGATGTGACCGCCAGTGCGATTGAATTAAAAGTCCTTATAGAACAAATTCGTGAGCAAGTACAAAATATTGAGTAATTTTATTATGTTAACACTTGCTTATTAGTACATTCTTCCAATATAAATGTAATTTTCTTTGCATTTATATTGGAATTATCATTATCTTTTTATTTAATTGATCAGTTTAAAAGCTGTGTTAATTACAATAATTTCTTGCTTTGAGTGATTTAAAATACCAATAAAGCACAAGGCAAGCTGTACCTGTTGATAACAGATCGGCTGTTGGGGCTGCAGCCCAAACACCATCAAAACCCCAAAATAATGGTAAAATATAAAGTGCTGGTAACAAAATCAAAATTTGCCTTGAAAGGCTTAGAAAAATCGAAATTTTTGCCATACCAATACATTGGAAAAAGCTAGTGGTAACCATTTGAAAGCCAACAAAAATAAACGAGAGTGTAGTAAATCGTAATGCAATAGCCGAAAGTTGCACTAAATCTTCCTCGGAACTAAAAGCTCGCACCAACATATCTGGAATAAAAAATCCTAACACAAAACCGAGCGAAGTCACCACTGTAGCCACTTTAACAGCATAAAAGAAAGTCTTTTTAACGCGATCATAATTTTTAGCACCATAATTATAACCAATAATAGGTTGCATACCTTGGTTGATACCAATGACAATCATAATCACTAAAGTAATAAGCCGGTTAGCATTAGAAAAAGCAGCAATTGAATCATCGCCCGACACATTAGCAAGTGGAGCATAACGATTAAGTTGCCAGTTAATAAACACTACAACGATTGATGCCGCCATTTGCATTGAAAAAGGCGATAAACCGATTGATATAACCGATTTTGCAATTGAAAAATCAAGCTTAAAATTACGGCGATACAGTTTGATATTACTGTTTTTATTTAAAAAATGTTGCATAACAAATGCAAAGCTAATCATCATTGAAAACGTCGTTGCTAGTGCTGCCCCACGCATTCCCCAACCTAAACCAATAATGAAAACTGGTGCCAAAATAATGTTGGCAATCACACTGACAAACATAGTTACCATGGCTTTAAAAGGGTAACCACTTGCACGCATCATATTGTTGTAGTTAAAAGTGAGGGTCAAAAAGATACTACCGGGTAGAAAAATCTCTAAAAACTCTCTAGCATAAACATGGTTAACAGGGCTAGAACCGACAAATCGCAACACGGGATCAATAAAAATAAGCAGCATTGACAGCGTAAAACCACTCAGTACTGCAGTTAGCATAAACGACGTACCAGCGACTTTTTCGGCCTTGTCGTTTTCTCCACGACCTAAAAAAATTGAAATCCGACTGGCCGAACCGATTCCAACTAACATACCAATTGCTGCTGCTAAATTCATCACAGGTAAAATAAGACCAGCAGCACTTAACGCCTCGCGCCCGATCCAATGGCCAATAAAAATGCCATCAATAATATTATAAAGTGTATTAACAATCGTTCCAATCACTGCTGGCAGCGCATATTGCCAAAATAGTGCACTGATTTTTTTATTTTTAAAATCATTATAAACATCAATAGAGTGAGCCATTGCTTTTAATTTTCCGTTGATAAATATTGTAAAGAAGTTTCAGGTAACTATACGTTTCAGTATAGATTTTATGCAATTTAACGGTGCTAGTTTAACAGACTGGCAAATTGTTAATAGCACTTTTTCAGCGCTTTGATAAAATAATGTCCTTAATGATTATAGCGATCCAATAGGAACCTCACCAATGAGCGTACAAATAGAAAAGATCATACTGCATAAATTAATTAGAAAAAGCGACACTGAAATTGAATTACAACTTCGTGACTCAATGCTCAACAACGAGCAAGCGGTTGTTAATCTAATTGAAGATATCAATCGCATCTATAATAACAAAAGCAAAGCCTATGGATTATTTAATAGCGAAAGCTTATTTGAACAATCACTAAAAGAACTACGGCTAGGCAATCAAGATTTCTTACATTTCAGCCAAGAATCAACCAAACAACTACGCAACGAACTTGCCAAATATCCTTTTGCAGAAGGAGGAACGGTGGTGTTTTGCCAATATCGTTATTTGGCGGTTGAATACTTAATTATTGCGGTGTTAAATAGTTGTTTAAGTATGTTAGTTAATGAAGACCTAGATATTAGCGAAACGCAATATCTAGACATTGACCATGCCGATATTATTGCCCGTATAGACATGACCGAATGGGAAACCCAAGCCGACTCAAAACGATATTTAACCTTTTTAAAAGGACGAGTAGGGCGAAAAGTATCTGACTTTTTTATGGACTACCTAGGTGCTAATGAAGGATTAGATGCGAAAGTACAAAACAAAACACTGGTTAAAGCGGTAGATGATTACTGCCAAGAAATGCAATTTGACAAACAAGACAAAACCAACGCACGTGAAAGCGTCTACAATTACTGCCAAGCACAATTACAAGCTGGTGAAGAAATTGAACTAAAAAATCTGGCCAACGAACTTCCAACAAGTGACGATAACAACTTTATTGAATTTGTCAAAAATAGTGAATACGATTTAGAAGATACTTTCCCCGTTGATCGTAGTGCTTTGCGCCAACTTAAAAAATTCTCGGGCAGCGGTGGCGGATTAACCTTAAGCTTCGATTCAAATTTGTTAGGTGAACGTATAAAATGGGATCCACAGACTGACTCACTGGTTATTAAAGGTGTGCCACCTAATTTGCGTGATCAGCTACAACGCAATAGCGGCTCAAACTAATTATCCGCTAATCATAAACTAACAACATCATTAGGACAAAAAATGAAATACATTGGTGCACATGTAAGTGCAGCAGGTGGGGTAGACAATGCCCCAATTAACGCCTATCAAATTGGCGCAACCGCATTTGCGTTATTTACCAAAAATCAACGACAATGGCACGCCAAACCGCTTGAAACAGCCACCATCGACAGCTTCAAAAAACGTTGCGAAAGGTATGGCTTTACTAGCAAACAGATCTTACCGCACGATAGTTACTTAATTAATTTAGGCCATCCAGATCGAGAACAGCTCGAAAAATCTCGCACTGCCTTTTTAGACGAAATGCAACGGTGCGAACAGCTAGGACTGACATTACTTAATTTTCACCCAGGTAGTGACTTAAAACAGATTTCGGTTGATGAATGTTTATCGCGCATTGCCGAATCGATAAACATTACGCTCGACAAAACACAAAATGTGGTTGCTGTTATTGAAAATACGGCTGGACAAGGCTCTAACTTAGGCTATAAATTTGAACATCTTGCGCAAATCATTGACCAAGTCGAAGACAAAAGCCGAGTTGGAGTTTGCATTGACACTTGCCACGCTTTTGCCGCTGGTTACGATTTACGTACTGAACAAGCTTGCCAAGAAACTTTTGCTGAGTTCGAAAAAATAGTCGGTTTTCAATACTTACGAGGCATGCACTTAAACGATGCTAAAAGCGAATTTGCTAGCCATGTTGATCGCCATCACAGTTTAGGCAAAGGCAATATTGGTGAAACTGCATTTAAATATATTATGCAAGATCCAAGAATTGACGAAATTCCTCTTATCTTAGAAACCATTGATCCTGATATTTGGACGCAAGAAATAAACTGGTTAAAAGAGCAGATAAACAGATGATAAAAAAATTGTTCTATTTTTTATTTCTGATTTTTATCTTAGTGCCACTGAGTTTTTATGGCTATTCTCAAGACCTTGATCGTAATAAATTGAAAGAATTTGATGGTAGTGGTTATAGAAAAGATATTCGAGTATATTCGCTAGGATCTATTGATTATATTGAAGATGACTCTGATTTTATGTTCATTTCATTATCTGACGATATTAATTTATATGATGAAGAGTATAAAGAAAGAGTCTTTTTAATTCCTAGTGGAGAAAAGGAAAACTACAAAAAGAAAGAATATTTATTGACTGATTCATATCGTGCTAAATTTTTTTTTGAAGTTGGGATATCTGAAGACGATACGGTTTTTATTTACGACTATGAAAAAAATTATTTAAAATCATTTCCTATTAGTAGTTTAAAAGCTTTAGCTGTTGTTAATCCTTATAGCAGTGGTGACGGTCCTTTTTATCTATCTGATTATATGTTTGGTTTTAAATTAGATTCTAAAATAATTAAAGACCATCCATCTAGCCTTGTTTATATCGGCAAAGAAAACCCTTTTGTGCAAGAGCAATTAACGCCTTTATTCTGGAACAAAATTGATGAACAGGATTTTCCTGTTCTTGATGAAGATGATGAGATTACCGCTGTAGCATTTTGGGGAAATATGGATAGTTTGAAAGAAGTAGACAGTTATTTGGCTGAAGCAAATGGTTTTCGTTTTTTTATACAAAACTATACCAACAAAGATAAAAGTGAGCTTATCCAAAGTGGAGAAATCATAGCAAGACATTTAATTATATTAGACTCAGACTCCAATATAATAACGAATGAGATTGAAGGTATAACTGAAGGTGACATGTTTTACCCACTAACTAGCTTAAATAAAAAAGATGAGTTTATATATCAATGGACAGGTAAAATTTTAAAGAATGAACCGCCTGTTGTATTTGGTTTCAAAGCATCATCATTTTCGTGTACTCCTGTTTTTCGATTTATGCATCCACTGCACGACTATTTTGTTCCAAGGTGTGATGCTCGGCATTAAGTCGGGCACATTATTTTTCTGAGCCGATTAGAAAATTTCATCATTTCAATTGAGTTGCAATCTCAACAACCTCAGGCAAAATATCCAAAATCAAAGCCAATTGTTGCATAACTAAAAGATCATTATTCGTTTTATCATCGTCAATTGAAACAGCCGAAATTGTTTCGATATAATCGGTAACGGATTTTTTAATAGCTTGGTATTCACCGTCGATCTTTTTAATTCTTAATAGATTAATAATATAGACCGACAAATCATCAAATAGATCGAAAGTCTGTTTTGAAAGAGGTTTATCGCGATGCGCACCTAAAGTCGAAAGATAGCTAATTAACGTATGATTAAGTGTTAACAAACGAAATCCCTGATCGATAACAACTGGATTCATATGCGGCTCTTTAGTCATCAAACTAATTAATGACGACAAATCTGCATTACTATCATGTGCCGCACGTCTAGCTAAACGATACATGACATCATTAGTTTTACCAGTCAAATACTGACGACCAATTAACGCTAAGTAATGGCTATCGTCATGGCAAACACGATCCACTAATTTAGGTAGATTTCTAAACTTCCAGTCAGGCCAAATAAAGCTCACAGCAAACCATGCAATAAAACAACCAATTAACGTTGCAATAATACGTGCGACCGCAACTTGAATACTACTTTCGCCAATTAAACTAAAACTAAAAAACACCAGTAACGTAATAAACGCAGTAGCGTAAGCATATTGTGAATTTTTAAATAGAAAAAACAGCCAACCGGTGATAATAATTAATACCAACTGCTCAGGAACACTTGGAAATAAAAACGTCAACGGAATACCTACAATAATCCCCAGAATGGTACCGATTACGCGTAATTTTAACCGATATTTTGTAGTTGAATAGTTAGGCTGGCACACAAACAAACTGGTTAAAATAATCCAATATCCATGTTGCAAATCAGAAAAATGAATCACCATATAACCAACAAAAAACACTACACACATACGAATTGCATGACGAAATAGTGCCGATTTTATGGTTAAATTGTTTCTAATTTTGGTAAAAATAGCATAAAAACTGGTTAGTTCTTCATCGATTAACTGATTATCTTCTTCTGCCTTTGGCAAATGTTGTTCAGTATCAATATTAGCAAGTAACAGATCGATAGAAAGCAAATTTTGATGTAAACTTTTAAGCGCTTTAATCATCAGCATATCGCTTTTATGACTAGCATGATATTGATTAATAGCTTCTTCGAGATACGAAAAATAACGTGAAAACAGCGGATCATGCTGATAAGTTTGATTTAACTTAATTGTCATTGCCAATTGCGCACAAGCTTTTGCTTGCAAATTTAGAATACGAGCAAATCTAAATAAAATATCACTATGTTTAAAATGCACACTAAGCGCTTGATAATGTCCATGCGCTGAACTTGCTCGCTCATGAATATCTTGCGCAACAAAATAATAGCTTAGTAACTTTCTAATATAAGCTTGTCCACGATAGCTTTTTAAACGATTAAATAGTGAACGTTTGATATTATTAAATGCACTAATGAGTTGATTATTACTATTGTTTAATTGCAAAGTTTGTTTTTTAAAACCGTCAGATTCATCAGGATCAAACATCGCTGCCTTAGCATCAAGATACTGTGCTAAATCAATAAAACACTGTGAAAGCGATTGTTGGGTTGTGCGAATAGGTTGGATGATCGATTCAATTAACGAAACAACATTATACCAAAGTGCACCTAACAGCAAAAAACAGGGTAAGGTGTAATTATCGGTAAACAAATTATGCCCAAGCATGGTATAGGCAGCAATTAAAAGTGATCCAAACGCAATCACACCGTAACGTTGCCCAAGCGAACCAAGCATGGTAAAAATAAACGTTGAAGAGACCAAACCGATAATAAAAAATGCAGGATAATCAAATAACAACTCGACTGAAAAAGTGGCAATAGCAAAACAGAACAACGTAAGAATTAAATTAATACAACGGCTTAATAGACGAGTATCGATCTCGGTCAAGCCTGCTGCCACAACACCAAGCGTAAGGGGAATAACTAGCGAAGTATACCCAAAATACCACGGAACCAAAGTCGAACCAGTTAAACTAATTAACATCCGAAGACTAAAAAGAAGATTACTGCTGTAAAAGACTTTACGTAAAGACAAAATAAATGTGTGCACGGTGTATTGGGTTTGGTGTATGTTCAAATAATAGCTACTAGAATACTATATTGCATCAAATAGGGAAAGAGTGCAAAAAAGTTGTTTATTTCCAAGAAAAAGAAAAACCAAAAACTTTAATAAAATCAATGGTCTACAGGAACGATTTTAAAGTAAAAAACACACTTATAGCACCACAATGCTAATATGCTTGCCTTATTAGAGCGTCAAAATGTGCCAATAACGAAGTAAAGCTAGCACGTCAAACTGGGCTGTTGGGTGTGTTTGTGTTTTAGATGTTATTAGCAATATTAATCATTCCGCAAAAGCCAATATGTCCTAAAGCTAATACCCTATTTTAATTATAAAATTCACCTATCTCTAAAGCCAATCGTTTTCATCTTTACATTTCTTTACAAAAAAGTCCGCCAAAAAACTAGTCAATCATTCCTTAAACGGTTATACTTTCATCGTTTAAGAAAAATGAGCTTACTAAATAAGCGAATAAACATAAAAATTCAAATAAAACAAAATATTACTTGACAGGTGAAACGAAATGCAGTACCATTTTAGGCACAAGGCACAAGCACTGGCAAACCTATGTCTTAAATTTATCAAATAATCCTATTCGACAAGTTTTTACTCGAAATTTATTTATATCTTCGAAATTATCTCTCGAATTATTTTCGAAATTATCCACAAAACTATCTTTAAAAATTCCATTGGCAGTAGTGCCTTTGTTGTTATTGCCGTACTCTTTAGAATCGCAGGCATTATCGGCCACGACTTCTGAGCGCATTCATGGTACTGCACCTTATTTAACCTTTGATGGCGGTGTTACTAAAATGACTGAAATAAAGGAATTATTAGGTATTAAGTTATCGGATGGTCGAACATTCACACCGCAAAATAATCCTTCATCACCGACAGCGCTAATCAAGTTACCTAATGTAGGGGATACTTTTGCTGATATTGAAATGATAGTCCCGCCATCAAGCGACTCAATAAATATAAATGACTTATAGTGACACAAGGTAAATGGGGCGATGATGATGGGGATGGACAGGGAGCAG
>NZ_LZHK01000058.1:0-1385 GCF_001690415.1 Gilliamella sp. Imp1-1 | reverse complement strand
TCCTAGAAAGGTGATTATAATACATAGCAATCTCCAAACTGTGGTGGTGCGAAGGTGCTAGTATAAATCACCTTTCTACTTTCTTCACTCCACCGTGTTTAAAATTGCACTTCATGTTTGAATCCAAGACGTCTATTGTATTTTATAAAAATAAAACAAAAAGTTAAAAAATTATTTCTCTAATAATCTTTTAGGCTCTATTTTCATCTTTCAGTTGATAAAAGATACCTTAAAGGACAATTTGGGAGTCATAATAACTGTCTACTGGAAAAGATTGCTAAAAAAGCATTATAAGTCATCATTTAACTAAATCATAGCTAGATATTACTATACCAAAATTAATTACTAGAATGTATAAAAACTGAATATTATTAACAACAATATTCGACATTTAATTACATAGGCCTATTATATAATTTGCTAATAGTTAAAAATGTAAAGAAATTTTATGATTAATACAAAACATCAACGACTCTAATAAAAAACCAAATTGATGATATTTTATCAATCCGATATAATAGGCCATTAAAAATCATTGACGTATCGAAATAGCTTTATATAATACACAACATCTAAATAAAAAACCTATCTAAGTCTCCTTAGCTCAGCTGGATAGAGCAACGGCCTTCTAAGCCGTAGGTCACAGGTTCGAATCCTGTAGGGGACGCCATTACAAGCAAGATTCAAACTAATTAAGTTTGGTATGATACATTCTGGTGTATGTGTTGATTCTAAAGAAATATCTTATGATTTAAGCTATATTGTAACAGGACTTTGTAAGCTATTAATTTGCGGTAGTTCAAACTTAATCTGACAGACACCTTATTACTCATCAGCATTCATTTTAATAAAATACTTTTCCGATGAACAAAATAAATTTTCCAATTGCTTAACCAACCTTTTTGCTCCATTCCACTTTTGCTGAGTTGCCTTGCAGCTCGGCTACCACCGCACCGAGTATGGCATGGCTGACGGTGTTGGCAACGGTGTTTCCTTCGGTCTGTTGTTTGATAATAGTCGCAATTTTTGGTGCAAGTGCCCCTGCGGCTGCCCCTGTCATGTCGCCACTGATTAAGCCGTTGATGATACTAACCGCCATGTCAATGCCTTGACGGGTGTCACTGCCCATCGCTGACATGCCTTCGTTCATCGCCTTTTTGTAGGCGTCTTCGTAGATTTTTTGTTGCTCTTCTTCTGTTAGTCCCTTGTTTTTACTTTTCTCTTTTTCCTTTTCAACCGCTTCTTTTGCCTTGGATTCGGCTCTTATCCGGTCTATATGATTAAGCATCGTTAACGTTTCACCACCAATTTCACTCACTAACTGCGTTTGGTCGATGATGTCTTGCTCTTTTTGTTTGTTAAAAATGTGTTTGAGCTCGTTATTC
>NZ_LZHK01000057.1:0-3434 GCF_001690415.1 Gilliamella sp. Imp1-1 | reverse complement strand
AAGGCGGACGAACGGTGATTGCTAAACGTAATTATGGTAAGGATATAGATAAAAGCAGTATGGATAGGTGCCTTTATCGCTATCGTCATTTAGTCGAGAATGCCTTTGCTAGAATCAAGCAATATCGTTCAATATCAACTAGATACGATAAGTTAGAAAGGAATTATGCCAGTATGGTATCACTGGCATTTATGTTAATGTGGCTGCCAATGTATTGTTGAGTAATTTATGTACAGCAAAGATCAACAGCCCCTAGTATTAGCTTAACTTTTTATTATTAATTTGTTTAATCTTAATTAAATTGGAAAAATTAGATAACCTAATGGTTAATTACCTAGTTTTAATTGATTTTATTCGTTCCTCAAAATCTGACCAATAATAATAACCATCATTATTAACAGAAGCATTTTCCAAATCAAGTTGATAATGTTGTGGTAAATTATTGTCATCAAGTGCTAGCCCGTTATGGAGTTGTTCAAAACTTTGATAAATATATTCGGCTTTAAAAAAGTATTCGCCTGTAGATAGGTGACGAAAACGCTGTAAAGCTACTTTTCCACCAATTGGGGTTATTTCAAATTGATTTGGTAGTTGGTAGTCTTTAAAGTCTAATGCACCCAGTAATGAAGCGATGGTACTATCGTGTCCAACAAGTAAATTGACTTTACTATCCTGTAGCATAAGATCGTTTATCATGTTGATAATAAGTGCCGCTGAATGTTTAGCAAGTGTCTTAGAATGGCAAACTAAATTTATATATTGATTACGAATTGCGCTAATTTGTTGCCACTGCTCTTGGCTAGTTAGTCTACCCCATGCAATTTGTTCTTTTGGAAAGGCCGAATAGTATTGCAATAAGAATGCATCAACGGCTGAAATACCTATCGCAAGTGGTCCGAGGAGTGCTGGTTCTTCATGTTTTTTAAAATAAAGTTCGGATGGAATATCGGCTAAATCGCATTTATATTCAGCATATAATTTTGAATGCTTATAATCCAAAATATCGGAAAGGGTTTCATAAGCTGGTGCTAGGCTTTTAAAAATATTGGCTGCTTTGTCAGCTTCTTCAATATCACGCAAAACCGCATTTTTAAACTCAGTTGAATCGTCTTGCAAGCTAGGATCGAAAATCGGATCCATTTTTTCAATGGCATATTTATGATGAATAGGAATATCATACCCAGCAAAGGCACCAGCTGTCATAAATTGAGCTGTCGCGACGGTTCTTTGCAAACTATTAGAATACACGAATAATTCAGTATTATGTTTTGATAATTTTATATTGTGTTTTTCAAGCCAAGTCGATAAATAGCGGCCAAAATAAACTTCTAATATTCCACCACGAGTGGTCAAATAACCATATGGATGATCCCATTTAGGCCATTTAAAGGGAGTCACTTTTTCTAAAAACTGCAAAGTATTTTGTAATGGCGTACGAATACCATGACGGCTAAGTATAACGATTTTATCTAATTGGTAATGGTTATTTTTCATTTTGTGATCCATCCTTGTTTATGTAAATAATCTAAAATAAAATCACGTTGTTCATTATTTATTGTATTTGCAATTTTATCACTCCAACCACCGGTTTTTTGATTAGTACTACGGTTTTGATAGTAATCACCTATTTGGGTATCATATTTTGCTAAAGTTGCATGATCAAGTGGTTGATATTGGTTTTCAAAAAAGAGAAGCTCTTTAGGTAACCTCGGTTTTATTTCTGGATTATGATCGGGGTAACCAAGGCAAAGCCCAAAAAGAGGAAGAACATATTTTGGTAACTCAAGTAATTGGGTTACTTTATCAAGATCATTTCGCAGTCCACCAATATACACAGCACCAAGTCCTAAGGATTCAGCCGCTATTACTGCATTTTGAGCCATAATTGCTGTATCAACACAGCCCAATAATAACTGCTCTGCTTTGCCAAGATTGAGTGTTGGATCTATTTGAAAATGACGATTAAAATCGGCGCAAAATACCCAAAATTCAGGAGCTTGGTTAACATATTTTTGAACACCAGCATAATGAGCTAGTTTTTCGCGTTTTTGAGGATCTGTAATACGAATAATTGTCGAACATTGAATAAAGTTAGAACTAGAAGCCGACTGTGCTGATCGAACTATAGACGCTATTTGTTCTTGAGTTAAACTAGTTGTTTTATAAGCACGAATAGAGCGGTGTCGACAAAGTAGATCGATGGTTTGATTTTGCATAGTGGCTCCTTAGCATAATTATTTGTTTACAAATTGAAGATCCCAAACGCCATGGCCTAAATTTTGACCTCGTTTTTCAAATTTAGTAATTGGTCTATCATCAGGTCTCGGAATATAGTCACCGCTTGGTGATAAATTTTCAAAACCTTCAGCTTGGGTTAAAACCTCTAACATATGTTCTGCATAATGTTGCCAATCGGTAGCTAGGTGCAAAATTCCACCTAATTTTAATTTTTTTCGAATTAACTGAACAAATTGGGGTTGAATAATGCGGCGCTTGTTATGTCTTGCTTTATGCCAAGGATCAGGGAAAAAAATTTGTACTTTGTCTAATGTATGATTAGGGATCATATTTTCTAATACTTCAACAGCATCGTGACACATCACTTTTAAGTTTGATAATTGATTTTCTTCAATTGCCATCAAACAAGCACCAACCCCGGGTTTGTGTACTTCTATTCCTAAAAAATTCTTATTAGGTGCATTTTTAGCCATTTCAATTAACGAAGCACCCATACCAAATCCAATTTCAAGAATAGCCTGTTTGTTAGAGTCAAAAACCATTGGTGAATTTACATCATATTCAATACCAAATACCGGCCATAAACTTATTAATGCCTGTTCTTGGCCTTTTGTTAAACGACCTTGCCGTAAAACAAAACTACGAATGGTTCTTTTAGATTTGATATTTTCGTTATCTGAGTTTAATTGTTCGTTCATCACGTTATCTACTTTTGTTGTGGAATTTATTAAAGCCAAAGAATGGTTTGTTAGTTAGTTTACTCGATTTTGAGTTCACAGCAAAAGCATCTTATGGTCAAATTGTTTTATTTAATGACCTGGATTCAAACATGAAGTGCAATTTTAAACACGGTGGAGTGAAGAAAGTAGAAAGGTGATTTATACTAGCACCTTCGCACCACCACAGTTTGGAGATTGCTATGTATTATAATCACCTTTCTAGGAAGGAAAGATACCAGATTTTCGTATTATTACAAGCCGGAAAGAATAAAAAAGAGATAGCCCAGCTACTCAATAGACATCCTTCGACAATAAGTCGAGAGATAAAAAGAAACTCAAAACCTAATCAAGCCTATCAAGCACATGATGCGGTAACCCTAGCTAGGAAAAGGCGAAAAAACAGCGGTAATGGTAAGGCAATAGAGTCTTCGGTATGGCGTCAAGTTGAAAAATACCTCATGCTTTATTACAGCCCAG
>NZ_LZHK01000056.1:0-2264 GCF_001690415.1 Gilliamella sp. Imp1-1 | reverse complement strand
TCACAAATAGCCACGACCTCTGAGAGAGTGGATCGTATGAATCACTACTCCCCAAATATGCACTTCTTTACCAGCTAATGAGATCGGTGGATAAAGCGCATTACCAGCTAATAAATGATATTGACCATTAATTACGCCAAGGCATTTAC
Organism: Gilliamella sp. Imp1-1; assembly: GCF_001690415.1. Classification (NCBI taxonomy): domain Bacteria; kingdom Pseudomonadati; phylum Pseudomonadota; class Gammaproteobacteria; order Orbales; family Orbaceae; genus Gilliamella; species Gilliamella sp. Imp1-1. The sequence goes on along the minus strand of NZ_LZHK01000056.1, from coordinate 2,115 downwards.
AGGTTAACTCTCCATCAATGGCTGCAATGACCACATCACCGACTACTGGCTCTAAAGAGCGATCAACAATTAATAAATCTCCACTAAAAACACCATAATCCACCATTGAATCACCCATTGCCTTGATATAATAGGTCGCACTTGGGTGTTTGACTAAATGCTCAGTTAAATCGAGTTTCGCTTCTAAATAATCATCAGCAGGCGAAGGGAAACCAGCTCTAACTGGTATATCCACCAACGGTAGTTGATTAATAATAGATGTGTCAACACAGCCAAGCACAATACAACTGAATTTGTACAAGAAAATACTCCTAAAAACTAAACGAAAGAACATCACCACTGTTTTTTAGTTATCGTGGTAAAAAAAGAATATGGATAAATATACAGTATACAATGCGAACTTCAACAGATTTTAGTGTAAAAAAATATAAAAGTGTAAATAAAGCACTATGTGAATAAGTTAGCTTGATAGTGTCAAATCAAGGAATAAAATTGGATATATCAAAGCGATTAATACAGAGTGTAATAACTTTTTTAGTTTAGACTACGTGCTACACTATCTACAAGAGCAACTTTTGAATCAATTAGTAAGTTCAACTGTACATGAAAAATAGACTATTTATTTTAATATTGTGTTTTAATTTTTCTATTATTATGACTGTAAGGGCTGAAATGATGAATCCTAATGTAAACATGAACCATTGAACAACATTTACAAGATGATAACCGTTTAGTGGAGTATAAGTTTTATAGCACTATTACAAAGAGAATTAGTTGATAAAAAAGATTTCTTCCAGCTAAAAGACCTAGAGAGTAATTAATCCTAACAATTGAGTTGCTCGAATTTTACTTTTCTTGCGCTTCCTCCATCTTTTTTAAATATAAATCAATAAACTAAAATTTAAAAAATATAAATTCAATTTTATCAAAAAATAGCTGTCACTAATTTGACTAAAAATTATAGTTAACCTTACAACCATTTAAGCGCTGAAATGTGCTGTTAAATATTGAATACCACAACTTCTATAAAATATAAAACACTAAAACAAACAGCATAAGCGTAATTTTCCAGGTAAGTACTATAGGGTATTTACAAAAATATTCACTTTTTAGATTATATTTTTGTAAACAGATTTAGGAATCAATATCATTTGATGATTAAAACTTCTCAGAATCCTTCTTAGTGAAGCGTGTGATCACCATCATACCAATTAAAAACTCACGAAACAGGTATTCCTCAAATAAATGGGTTAATCAAAAAAATAATACATACCTTAATGGAATGCTCAGCAAATAGTTCACCATTCAAAGATAAAAAACAAAAGGTTAAGTAATTTCCAACAAAATGCCTTATGAGTTTTTAAAAAATCATTTTAACCATGAAATATAAGCAACTTGGTGTTTTCCTACAATACAAGACTTATTACAAAATTAAGCCCCAATATCACAATTTTTTGTTTCACTTCATATTTTATTAGAAATAATCTTTAAAAGATATGGATCGGCTACACTAAATCATACAACTTTTTTAAGGGGTAAGGTAAACTTATCACAACTAAAAAAGGAACAAATATGAATAAGATTAAACGCAAAAGACGAACATTCACAGATGATTTTAAACACCAAATGGTCAGTCTTTATCAACATGGTAAATCACGTAGTGAAATCGTTGCCGAATATGATTTGACACCATCAGCTTTGGACCGTTGGATAACGCAAGCAAGCCAAAGCGGCTCATTTAAAACAAAAGATAATCGCAGTCCACAAGAACAAGAGTTAATCGCATTGCGTAAAGAGCTTAAACAACTCCGTATGGAAAACGATATTTTAAAGCAAGCAGCACTGATAATAGGACGAAAATCGCTATCCTAAAAGCAAATCGACATCGTTATAGCATAACAAAGCTATGTCAATATTTAGGATTATCAAGACATTATGCTTATTATCAGTGTAAATTGAATAGACAAAAATCAGTAGGGCTTTATGCCAATAAAATCGTGACGCTATTTAATCAGAGCTATCAGTCTTATGGTACAAGACGAATTCGTTTTGATTTACAGAAAGAGAATATTTGGGTGTCACGCCGTTACATTGCTCGGGTGATGAAAGCCTTAT
>NZ_LZHK01000055.1:0-40343 GCF_001690415.1 Gilliamella sp. Imp1-1 | reverse complement strand
ATAAGGCTTTCATCACCCGAGCAATGTAACGGCGTGACACCCAAATATTCTCTTTCTGTAAATCAAAACGAATTCGTCTTGTACCATAAGACTGATAGCTCTGATTAAATAGCGTCACGATTTTATTGGCATAAAGCCCTACTGATTTTTGTCTATTCAATTTACACTGATAATAAGCATAATGTCTTGATAATCCTAAATATTGACATAGCTTTGTTATGCTATAACGATGTCGATTTGCTTTTAGGATAGCGATTTTCGTCCTATTATCAGTGCTGCTTGCTTTAAAATATCGTTTTCCATACGGAGTTGTTTAAGCTCTTTACGCAATGCGATTAACTCTTGTTCTTGTGGACTGCGATTATCTTTTGTTTTAAATGAGCCGCTTTGGCTTGCTTGCGTTATCCAACGGTCCAAAGCTGATGGTGTCAAATCATATTCGGCAACGATTTCACTACGTGATTTACCATGTTGATAAAGACTGACCATTTGGTGTTTAAAATCATCTGTGAATGTTCGTCTTTTGCGTTTAATCTTATTCATATTTGTTCCTTTTTTAGTTGTGATAAGTTTACCTTACCCCTTAAAAAAGTTGTATGATTTAGTGTAGCCGATCCATATCTTAAAATCGAATCGGAAGAACAAACCATTGATCGCTTAAAATGGGTTAGGCAGGATTTTGTTCAGGCGATTTTAGATGCAGGGCAACACCATAGTGAACAGCCTTTTATTCCAAACCAGTTGGCTCAAGGTGTTGAGTTATATACACCTCAATTAACAGTAAATTGGAATAATGGATGCCTAAAAGGGGGTAAATTATGAATTACCAAGTACTAAAACAACAAATAGCAAGTACGTTGGCAACAGATGATTTTAGCCCATGGTTAACCTGTATTCCTGAATTGAATAGTTTGATAATAACGCCACAAGATCCCTCGCATCATGGAGAGGGGAACGTTTGGGTTCATACGCAAATGGTTGTGCGTGCATTATTAACGCAAGAAGAGTTTACCAATGCAACAGAAGATGAGCAGTTTGTATTATTTATGACTGCTTTATTACATGATATCGCTAAGCCAGAAACCACCGTTATAGATGAGTTGACAGGTAAAATTACACAACCAAGGCATTCCAAAAAAGGCGAGATCCGTAGTCGTATATTATTATGGCGAATGGGGGTGCCATTTGATTTGCGGGAACAAATCTGCCGAATTATTAGTGTACATCAAGTGCCTTTTTTTGCTTTAAGTGATGAGGAAAGAAATAAATCACCCGAATATTTAATTCACCGCTTATCGTGGCAATTGCCTATTTGGATGTTGTGTTTGCAAGCTAAAGCAGATATGGAAGGTCGTATTTGTGCTGATAAACGCCGAGCGCTTGATGAAGTTGAACTCTTTAGGCAATTGGCACTTGAAGAAGGGTGTTTATATCACCCTCGTCAATTTGTTGATGATTATACTCGTATCCAATATTTTCGAGGTAGTAATGTATTACCAGATTATGCATTATATCCTCAAGAAGGATCTAAGGTGATTATGCTAGCTGGTTTACCTGCATCGGGTAAAAATAGTTGGGTGAGTAAACATTATCCAACATGGGATGTTGCTTCTTATGATGATGCTAGATCTGAGCTAAAACTAAAGCACGGTGAAAACGAAGGGCTGGTTATTCAGTTTGTGTTAGCAAAGGTTAAACAGTGGTTAAGAACAAAACAACCTTTTATTTGGAATGCGACCCACTTATCGCAAGAAATGCGTCAAAAAGCACTCGATTTGCTTTATGCTTATCATGCGAATGTGGAAATTGTCTATCTTGAACAACCAGAAAAAGAGTTGTATCGCCGTAATTCAGCACGAGATACTACGTTGCCAAATAAAGCAATTCAGCGGTTATTAAATAAATGGGAAGTTCCATTACCGACTGAAGCACATAAGGTGAGTTATTTTATTAATCAATAATTATTACTCATCTTTGGTTATATTAATTGGGGCCGATATTAAAGCCCCAAAATTAATTGGAGAATAGTGTTAAATATTAAATTCTGTTATTTTTAATTACTTTTTATATCAATAAATCTTATCTTTTTATTGTCTTGTTTTATCCATTATATTGAGACAAAAACCAAGTAATCGCAATTAAATCCGCCGATCCACCAGGGCTTAAATTACGTTTTATTAATTCACTGTCAAGATGATATAAATTTTCTCGTACTTTTGGATTGATTACGCCACCTTGTTTGATGAGTTTTTTCGATTGTTCTTGGACAAAGGTCAAGCCATCAAGTCCACCTCGTGAAACTACATTAGTGTCTTGATTAAAAGCAAGTAAATGTAACATCGCTTGTAATAAGCAAGTTTCTTCATCATAGCCGTTCTTTTGCATTTGTTGAAAGATAGGCAGTGAGATATTTCTAACTGTTGCATAACCTGATTCTGCTTCTCCTCTTGCTCCTGTAAGGTTATGGAGTTTAAATAGCTTTTCACCAACAGAATTTGTTAGATTATTTTGTTTTAGCTCGCTTTGAACAATGCCTTGGCAAATGGATGAAACTTCGTTACAAATGCTTTGTATATTGATTGGTAAGTTTAATTGCTCTAACTTGCCAATAGCGCCGAGCAGCAAACCAAAGGCAAATATCCCGCCTTTATGAGTATTAACTTGATTGGTGGCTTTAAACATCGCTTGTTCGCAATTAATACCAATTGGTCTAATGCCAGCTAAAAAAAGTTGATTTTTATGCAAAGCTGATATTCTACCATATTGGTAGAAACGTTCAAACCAGACACAAATAGCACTAATACTTTGAATAAAGGTTTGGAAATCCATATCACGATGTGCTCCACTATTATTCATATCAACTAATCCGGGTTTTGGTGATAAGCAAATTTCTTTGATTAATGCTTTAGTTGCTAATTGCGCAGGTAAACATCGGTTAGGGTCATTATTGAGTTGTAATTCTAATAATGCTACTTGCTGAGAATAATCACTCATTACTATTGGTTACCTATAGGGATTCGATTTAATTAATTTGCATGATGCTATGATGTAAACACCAAGCCACTCTTTTAAATGGATTGGTGTGTGATAAAACTAATAATCGTTATGTGTTGATACAGCTAGTACTTCCCGATTTCCATTATGGCTTGGGGCGCTAATAATGCCTTCTACTTCCATTTGTTCGACAATTCGGGCTGCTCGGTTGTAGCCAATTCTAAATTTTCGTTGTACGCTAGAGATAGAAGCTCTTCGTGTTTCTATGACAAAAGCAACAACTTGGTCAAATAATGGATCGAGTTCTTCATCTGACGAGTTGGAATTGCCATTTTCGCTATCATCGGTCGCAACTGTGACATTTTCAACGTATTTTGGTGTGCCACGTGCTTTCCAATCTTGCACAACGGCGTGCACTTCTTCATCACGCACAAATGCACCGTGAACACGAATTGGAATGGAGCTATTAGGGGCTAAATAAAGCATATCTCCCATACCAAGTAATGATTCTGCTCCCATTTGATCTAAAATAGTGCGAGAATCAATTTTGCTTGATACTGTAAAAGCGATACGAGTTGGTATATTCGCTTTGATTAAGCCTGTAATGACATCCACCGATGGACGTTGTGTGGCTAAGACTAGATGAATACCTGCTGCTCGCGCTTTTTGAGCAAGCCGTGCAATTAGTTCTTCGACTTTTTTACCGACAGCCATAATCAAATCAGCAAACTCATCGACCATGACCACAATATAGGGTAATTTTTCGAGTGTTGGCATATTAAGATCCATACTATCAGTTGGTTTCCAAAGTGGATCGGGAATTGGTCTGCCCATTTGTTCTGCTAGTTTTATTTTTTCGTTATAACCAGCAATATTACGCACACCTAATGCTGACATTAGACGATAGCGTCGTTCCATTTCGTTAACACACCAATTTAATGCATTAGCGGCATCTTTCATATCAGTAACCACTTGTGTTAATAAATGTGGTATTCCTTCATAAATAGATAACTCTAGCATTTTGGGGTCAATCATAATAAACCTGACATCTTCAGGTTGCGATTTATATAAAATGCTTAAAATCATCGCATTAACACCAACTGATTTACCCGAGCCAGTAGTACCAGCAACAAGTAAATGAGGCATTTTAGCAAGATCAGCAACCACTGATTGCCCAGCGATATCTTTTCCTAATACGACAGTTAACGGCGATTGAGCATCTTTAAATTGAGGGCTGTCTAAGACTTCTCTAAAATAGACTGTTTGACGATTTTTATTGGGCAATTCAATACCTACATAAGGTTTTCCCGGAATAACTTCAACTACACGAACCGATGGCATTGATAATGATCGTGCTAAGTCACGATCTAGCGTTGAAATTCGTGCCGCTTTGATACCCGGTGCAAGTTCAATTTCAAATCGAGTAATCACCGGTCCCGGTAAATAATCAACCACTTTTGCCTTAACTCGATAATCCGATAAACTTTTTTCAATCAGTTCCGACATTGCGTTTAAGGCACCATGATCGACTTCGATTCGAGCTGTTGGTGGCGCAGTTAATAAGTTCAGTGACGGTAGTGGCGTAGTCGGTTTAGGTAACGGTTTATCATTACGTCTTAATAACGGATGAATTAAGCTATCTTCGTCATTTTCATTGAAATGATTATGTTGAATATCTTCAACACGATCTTCTTCAGGATAGATATCATCAATAATTGGATTTGCTTTTTTTAGAGCTTCAGTGTCAACATATTCTAGTTGCTCTACGTCTGTTTTCACTTCTTTTATTTCAGTTTCAGTCTTTGTATCTGTTATGTTTTGTGTAACTTCTATAGATGCAGTGTCTTTTGTACTTGTAATAACCTGTGGTTCTTGAATAAATGGTTGTTTGGTTTCAGTTGTTTCTATAGCTGAAAAGTTGATGGATGATTCAAACGGTGTTTGTTCATTAGTAAAATTAATTTTGGGTTCGTTGTGTACTGATGTAAACAGTGGTTTACTTGGTGCATCTGAAATTGTGTATTTTTCTGGTTCATCGAATGGTAGTTTTTCTTCTGATTTTTGTGTTTGTATTACCTGTTTTATTTGTTCTATTGATGAAGACAAGGTTTGCTCTTGCTCTGGAGTAGCTTTGTTTCCATTCATGTTTTGAATAATTGATTCAAGGCGAGATAAAATCTCGTTAGGATCGAGCTCTTTATTTTGTGGATTATCACTTGTTAGAGGCACTGTTGTTGACTGTGGTACTTGAGTATCTTTGTGGGATGATTTGATTAATTCATCGGTTGTTTTTATTGAGATTGTTTTATCGTCAGACGATATGATGGTATTTGCAGTCTGATTTTGAGTTGTTTCAACACTAAAGATAGTATTTGATGTTGGAATGATATTGGTATCATCATCTGATTTTTTATCTAGTTTTGTATCAAAAGGTATTGTAAATTGAGGATCTTTTATTTCCTCATTAGTCTGTGCTATTGGTTTTTCGTTTAGTGGATCTGGTTGTTTAAGTTTATTAGCTGTGCGAGGCTTAATTAACCATCTAATCGGTAGTAGTAAAATCATGACAAAAGCACCTAATTTTTCAATTAGATTTAACCATGATAATCCAGTTAATAATGTGACACAGGCCAAGCAAGTTCCAAGAAGAATTAAGGATAAAGTAATGCTATCTATAATTGGTAAAAGGCTTTCGATGACTATCGCACCTAAATAACCGCCCGCTTCAAATTGTTCAGAATCAGCAATATTTAAAGTAAAAAATCCTGTAGCACTAAATATAAATGCTAACACACCAATAATCCGAAATGAAAGACTAAAGTAGTTTATAGGATCATTAGCATGTTTATAAAAATAAACGATTGACTGTAAACAAATAAAAATAGCGATAAAAGGTAGGCTATAAGCAATAAAGCCTAAAAATTGAAACAGAACGTCACAGATGTATGCGCCAATATAACCGCCAAAATTACTAATAGGATAGTGCCAAGCTGTACGAGACCAACCTGGATCGGATGGATCGTAACTGAACTGCGATAGAAATAAACAAACAGATAAACCTATTATTGTTAGTAGGATCAATTGAGCGATGATCTGTTTTTTTGTAATTTTGGGCTTTTTCAAACAAGTACCTAAAAATTATTGCTATTAAAATAGCTGGCATTTTATCATAAATTGTGCTTGCTCACAGAGCCAATACCGTTTAAAACGCAATTTATTGTTGGGTTATTATGCAACAGGAAGTAGGCTAGTTTTAAATCTTATACCATTTTGTACATATCGTTGTGCATTAGTGATATTTGCTGTAATTTCAGCTTTAGTTAATTTGCGGATAATTTTTGCGGGTGATCCCATAATTAAACAACCTTCTTCATAAGGTATGGTATGTGTTACTAACGAGTTGGCGCCAACAAGGCAATTTTTTGCAATTTTGGCATTGTTTAATATAGTACTACCCATACCAATTAATACATTATCTTCAATGGTGCAACTATGTAGGATAACATTATGCCCAATAGTGACATTCTCGCCAATAATGCAAGGGATATCTGTTTCAATATGGATGGTAGTGTTATCTTGCACATTGCTATTTTTACCAATATGTATGGGAGCAATATCACCGCGTAAAACAGCGTTGAACCAAATAGAAACACCCTCTTGTAAAACGACATCACCAATGATATCAGCAGATTTTGCGATAAAACAATTTTGATGAATTTGTGGATGTAAATCACCTAGTTGATAGATCATAATTATTACCTTTTATTATTTTTGACACTCAAAAATAAGCTCACAGAAATAAAATTACATAACACCATAGAGCCAACCATTAGCCACTCTGTTGTATTATTGATCGTTATGGATTGCGCAGTTGGCGTTGATACCAATAATGATAATAATATGCCTATTGCTCCAGCGATTGCAAAACGAATTGTACCGGCAAGAGATGAGGCTGTACCTGCAATATAGGGATAAAAGTCTAAAACAATTGCCATACTATTTCCACCAATGGTTGACATACAACCAATATATCCTGCAATGCAAATAACAAGATAGGCAAATCCGAGATTAAATAATGTTACGATGGTAAGGCCTATTGCCATAACAAATTGGACCAAAAGACCGAACTGCATCATTTTAATCGAGCCAACATGTTTAACAAAACGGCTATTTAATGTATTCATAAACACCATAACTATTATATTGAATGCAAAGTAGTAGCCAAAATTAGTTGATGCAACACCGTGTAGATTCATATATACAAAAGGTCCTAAGCTTAAAAATGAAAATAATCCAGCTCCAGAAAATGCACCTAACATCATATAAGTTAATACTTGGCGATGCCTGAACAGTGTAATAAAATTACTTAAAATACGAATTAAACTAAATTTATTGCGTTTTGTTTTTGCTAATGTTTCAGGAATAAATGCGATCACTAGACCAAAGCAAGTCAAAGCAATTAGGCTGATAGTGTAGAAATTGGCTTGCCAATTAAACCAATATAAAATAAATCCACCAATAATTGGTGCGAGTAATGGTGCTACGTTGGATATCAGCATGACAAACGACATCATTTTAGAAAATTCGTCACGATCACGATAAATATCTTTCATTAACGCATTAATGACTATTGCTGTAGCCGCTGCCGCAATGCCATGGAAAAAGCGAGCTGTAATTAATTGATTAATATTGTTGGCAATACCACAGCTTAACGCCGCAACTATAAAAATAATTAGACCCAAAATGAGAACATTACGACGCCCATAACTATCTGTGAGTGGTCCAAATAAAAGTTGTCCAACAGAAAATCCTAATAAATAGCAACTAATTGTTAGCTGTACCGTGCCATCGGTTACATTAAAGTCGCGTGCAATCGTTGGCATACTAGGTAAATACATATCTATGGATAAAGGCATCAACATAGAAAGTAATCCAAGGATAAAAATAAGCGCTTGTTTGGAAATTTTAATATCACTTAAACAATCTTGAGTTGGCACGTCATACTTCCTTCAAATTTTTTAAAATGCACCTAAAAATATGTCATATAAATGAGATAAAATTATTTAAAAAATATTCATTTATCTAAATGGAAAGTTGCTATTAAGATTAATGTAAATTATATGTGTCAATTAAACGAGTCGATTTCATCTTGTGAAAGTGGTCGATATTCACCTTCAGGTATATCAAGAATTACCTTACCTATTTGTTTGCGATGCAATTCAACAACATGGTTATTGACTGCTGCAAACATGCGTTTAACTTGATGATATCGTCCTTCACTAATAGTTAATTCAGCGTGAAAGTCATCAATAATATTTAATTTCGCTGGTTTGGTAAGTGATTTCTCATTTTTTAATTGGATACCATTTTTAAATATATCAATCAGTTCAATATATAATGGCTGTTCAACCGTGACGGCATAGACTTTTTCGCAATGATGTTTGGGTGATGTAATACGGTGTGACCACTTACCATCGTCAGTAAGTAGAACAAGTCCTGTAGTATCAAGATCAAGTCTACCTGCTGCATGCAATTTTTCAGGCATTGGTTCATCAATAAAATAAAGTATAGTAGGGTGGTCAGGATCATCAGTCGAACAGACATAACCTTGAGGTTTATTAAGCATAAAGTAACGATTATTGGTTACGGGTATGATTTCATAACCATCATACTCAACCACTTGCTTGGGTAATAACTGGTAAGCACCTGATTTTATAATTTCACCATCGACAGTCACTTTTTTAGCTTTGAGTTCTTTGGTTACAATAGTGCGGCTAGCGCCTAAGTGATGAGCGAGAAATTTATCTAATCGCATAATTTAAACAATATCCTTGTATTACTCTAGAGGTGTATATATATCAAAACGGTGATTTTTAGTTTTAATTTCGGCCGTCGGTTTTTGATTGGCTAAAAACGGTGCATAATCGGGTCTTTTCACTACGATCCGTTTTTTTGCTAATTTTCTTGCTGGTTCTAATAAGCTATCTGCATCATTATCACTGCCCACTAATTGTTGAAAAATGCGCATCTCTTTTTTGACAAGCGCACTTTTTTGTCGATGTGGAAACATTGGATCGAGATAAATAACATCAGGTTTTTCAGGGTAAGTGCTCAATCCCTCAATGCTTGAATGATAAATTAAACGTAAATGTTGCTCAAGCCAACTACCGATTTTGGGATCTTGGTAGGCACGCTGCAAGCCATCTTCTAGCAATGCAGCAACAACAGGATGCCTTTCAAACATAGTGACATGGCAACCGATTGATGCTAAAACAAATGCATCTCGACCAAGCCCTGCTGTGGTATCAAGAACTGTAGGTAAATACTCGCCTTTGATACCTACTGCTTTAGCAATCGCTTCGCCACGTCCACCACCAAATTGGCGACGATGAGCCATTGTTCCAGAAACAAAGTTTACGCATATTGCCCCTAGTTTTGGTTCGTCAGTTTTTTGTAACTCAAGTTGATTGTTTTGGGTAACAAGAGCGAATGGAAGATCAGCATGTGTGGATAACCACTGCTCAGCTAATAATTTTAGCTGAGCAAAGTTAGAATTAGTGGATACCATAATGACGAAGTAATGCTTCAAGTTGAGGTTCGCGGCCTCGGAAGTTTTTAAATAATGTCATAGGCTCATCGCTACCACCCTGTGACAAGATGTTATCAAGAAATGCATTGCCTGTTTTAGCGTTGAAAATACCTTCTTCTTCAAAACGTGAAAATGCATCAGCGGATAATACTTCTGCCCATAAATAGCTATAATAACCTGCAGCATAACCACCAGCAAAGATATGGCTAAATGCGTGTGGAAATCTTCCCCATTCAACGGTAGGAACAACGGCAACTTGCTTTCTTATTTCAGCCAATGTATTTAAAATATCAGGATCTTTTTGTGTATGTAATTTAAAGTCAAAAAGACCAAATTCCAATTGGCGTAAAATAAATAGTGCTGCTTGATAGTTTTTAGCATCTAGCATCTTTTCTAACATATCAGTTGGTAACGGTTCACCAGTTTGATAATGCCCAGATATGAATGCAAGCGCTTCAGGCTGCCAACACCAGTTTTCTAAAAATTGACTTGGTAATTCAACAGCATCCCATGGCACCCCATTAATACCAGAAACTGATGAAGTATCAATTTCGGTTAACATGTGGTGTAAACCATGACCAAATTCATGGAAAAGGGTTGTGACTTCGTCGTGTGTAAATAGTGCTGGTTTATCACCAACAGGGCGATTGAAGTTACAAGTTAAATAGGCAACGGGTTTTTGTACATGACCATCAGCAAAACGCATACGACCAATACAATCATCCATCCAAGCGCCGCCACGCTTATGTTCACGTGCATATAAATCAAGATAGAAACTACCTTTTAACTCACCATTTGCGGCAAAGAGATCATAAAATTTAACTTCAGGATCCCAAACTTCAACGCCTTGTCGCTCTTTGGCTGTAATACCAAAAATGCGATGCACTACTTCAAATAAACCATTAATAACTCGTTGTTGAGGGAAATAAGGGCGCAATTCTTCATCGTTGATAGCGTACAAATGCTGTTTTTGCTTTTCACTATAATAAGCTATATCCCATGGTTTGATGTCACTTGCGCCAAAAAACTCATAAGCATAACGTTTAAGATCTGCTAACTCTTTTTCACCTTGAGGTTTAGCCTTAGTTGCTAAATTGTTTAAAAACTCAATGACTTGAGCGGTTGAGCTTGCCATTTTTGTTGCTAGTGATTTATTAGCATAATTATCGAAGCCTAGTAATAGTGCAAGCTCATTACGAAGCGTTAAGATTTGTTTGATAATTTCAGTGTTATCCCACTTACCTGCGTTTGGTCCTTGATCTGACGCACGAGTATTATAGGCTTGGTAAAGTTCAAATCGTAAATCACGATTATCACAGTAGGTCATGACGGGAAGATAACTTGGTATATCTAAGGTTAGTAACCAACCCTCTTTATCTTTTAATTTAGCCTGTTCTTTTGCGGCAGAAAGCGCACTTTCAGGCATGCCAGATAGTTCTTTGATATCGGTAATTAATTTTGACCATCCCATGGTGGCATCGAGCACATTGTTACTATATTTTGAGGATAATTCTGATAATTTTGCGACAATTTCACCATAACGTTTCTGTTTGTCATCGGGTAAGCCAATTCCAGATAATTCAAAATCACGTAGTGCATTATCAACCACTTTTTTCTGTGCTTTGGTTAAAGTAGCATATTGTTCGCTTTCTTTGAGTTGCTTATAAGCTTGATATAAAGGTTTATGTTGCCCAACCCATGTACTATATTCAGATAGTAATGGCAGACAAGCTTCATAAGCTTCACGTAATTCAGGGCTATTTTTAACTGAGTTAAGATGACTAACTGGAGACCAAGCTCGTCCAAATTTTTCGTCTGCTTCATCAATTGGTTGAATTAAGTTATCCCAAGTATATTGGCTATTTTGCTTTAATACTGCTTCAATGGTATTTCTGCAGTTTTTTAAAGTTTCTTGTATAGCAGGCAAAACATGTTCGGGTTTAATTTGTGAAAAAAGGGGTAATGGTGCATCTGTTAATAATGGATTAGTCATGTAGCGATACCTTTATACAAATGGTGTTGTCTATTGATACAACATAATATGGTGGCGAAAACAATTAATTCAAGGGATTATCATGCTAAGAAATGGTTATAACCCCATAAGTTTGCGTTCACGTTGCCATTCAGTGGGGGTATAAGTCTTTATAGAAAGCGCATGAATACGGTTATCATTAATAAATTCAGCCAAAGGGGCATAGATTGCTTGTTGTTTTTTCACTCGATTTAAATCGGCAAATAATTCTCCTACAGCAATAACTTGGAAATGGCTTCCATCATCGGTTAGGACATGTACATCATCAAGTTCAAGCGAATTTTTTAATTTGTCTATAATTTCTTGTTTATCCATTATTCATACTCATCATTAATGTAAATTATGGGGGATATTTTTTGTTAAAAAGTTTCAGGTAACTATGTGTTTCAGTATAAAACTTAACATTTTTTAAATATTAATTACAGGTTGTAGATCATACAATGTAATTAATGTTTGTAGCTGAGGATTAATACCTTTGAGCTTTACATGATATTTATTGCAAAAATAAATTAAAGTTGCGAGCCCTGAAGAATCAACCCGAGTAAGTTGCGCAACATCAATGCATTTTACACCATTTAAAATAGTATTTTGTGTTGACCACAAATCATTTAAAGAGTGAACATCAAGTTCACCCTGTAAAGACAATATTTCTTGTTGTTTTTCTGTTTTTATTTGCGACATTATGGCTAGCCTTTGGGTTTAGCGTTTGGGTCAATATTGCGATTTGAAAGATCAGTTAATTGTTTAGTTAATGCGTCAATACCATCTTGGCGTAAAATTGTTGACCATTCATTTTGCTTGGTGGTGATCATGCTGACGCCTTCTGCAACTAAATCATAAGCTTTCCATTCGCCAGTGACAGAGTTTTTACGCCATTGGAAATCAATACGTAATGGTTGTTGGTTTTTATTAGGTTGGTTTAATAAAACACGAATAGAGATAAGCGTTTTCCCTGTTAAATCTTTTGGCGATTCAACCTGATAAGTTTGGCCATTATACATAGATAATGCTTGAGCAAAAGTTTGTACTAAATAGTTTTCAAAAGCAGCGAAATAAGCTTTACGTTGCGCATCTGTAGCACTTTTATAATAATTACCTAAAATTAATGCGCCAGCATACTTTACTTGTACATAAGGTAATAATTCTGTTCTTACGATCTCTTTTAGTTTGTTTGGGTTTGATTTTAATGTCGCAGATTGTGCATTCATGGTGCTGAAAATCTTATTAGCAGACACTTCCATCTCTTTATAAGGATCATTTTCAGCAAACGCATTAGCACTAAATATTAAAGCTAATGCAAAAAAAATAGTGTGTTTAAATTTGGTTAACATAGTAACAAAACTCCTTAATTTTCATTTATATCTTGTGTATCTTGTTTCTTATCTTTATCGGTCGAACCTCCAGTACTATAAAGGAATTGACCAATTAAGTCTTCAATAACCATTGCTGGTTTAGTGTTGTATATTACAAAACCATCATGAAAATAAGCTGGTTCATGATTATTTGTTGGCAAGTTGTTGCTTGTACCTTCGCTATCCAATGAATCAAGTTCTAATTCAGTACTTTTATCAAGTCCAAAGTTAATATCAATAAATTGTTCACCTAATAAACCTGATGTTTTAATTGAAAGCGAACTTGAAACTGGAATTTGATTGTATTGTGCATCAATATCTATTGTTACATAGGGTTTATATACATCAAGATCTGATGATTTTAGAGTTATATTACTGACTCGACCAATCACAACGCCACCGATTTTGATTGGAGAGCGTGCTTTTAGTCCGCCAATATTATCAAATACAGCATAAACTCGATATGAATTATGACTAGCAAATGATGTTGGATCAGTTACACGAAAACATAAAAAAAGTACCGAGCAAATGACCAGTACCATAAATAATCCAACTGTGATTTCAACTTTACGACTCATGTTTAATGACCTCAATGACTAAACATTAATGCGGTTAAAATAAAATCTAACCCCAAAATTACTAATGATGAATAAACAACAGTGCTTGTTGTTGCTCGACTAATTCCTTCTGATGTTGGTACACAATCATAACCATTGAAAAGAGCAATCCAAGTGCTAGCAATGGCAAATGCAAAGCTTTTTACAAAACAGTTACCTAGATCATGCCACCAATCAACATTACTTTGAATAGATGACCAAAAAAAGCCCGCATCAATACCTTTCCAATCAACACCTACAATAACACCACCTAAAATACCAACGGTAACAAAAATTGCAGTTAAAAATGGCATACTGAAAAAACCAGCCCAAAAACGAGGTGCAATAATACGTCGTAATGGATCAATTGCCATCATTTCCATACTTGATAGTTGCTCAGTTGCTTTCATTAAGCCGATTTCAGCCGTTAATGCAGAGCCAGCACGACCTGCAAACAGCAAACCAGCAACAACAGGACCTAACTCACGAAGTAGAGCAAGGGCTACCATCATTCCAAGGCTGGCTTCAGCACCAAAAGTGGTCAGAATAAAATAACCTTGTAAGGCCAAAACCATGCCAATAAAAAGACCAGAAACAATAATAATAGTGAGTGATTGTACACCAACAAAATAAAATTGCTTAATGAGTAATGGGAATTGTTTATTAAATTGTGGCTTACCAATTAATGCCCTAAAGAGCATCACACCAGAACGACCAATCATCGCAATGATATCAATAAACCATTGTCCTAATTTTGCCAGTAAATTTAACATTATTTTGTACCTCTGCTTAGGTCTAATTTGTAATCTTCAGCAGGATAATGAAAAGGTACTGGACCATCAGCCAACCCGTCAAGGAATTGTTTTACTCGTAAATCATCATTATCACGTAATTGTTGTGATGTACCACCTGCAATAATATGTTGTTCGGCTACAATGTAAGCATAATCTGCAATACTGAGCACTTCGGTCACGTCATGGCTAACAACGATACAGGTTAATCCTAATGATTGGTTTATTTCAGATATCAGTTTAACAATAACACCCATGGATATAGGATCTTGCCCAGCAAAAGGTTCATCAAACATAATTAAATCGGGATCAAGCGCAATGGCTCTAGCTAATGCTACTCGCCTTGCCATACCACCAGATAGTTCCGATGGCATCATTTGAGCTGCACCACGTAAACCAACAGCTTGTAATTTCATTAAGACTAAATTATGCAATATAGGTTCAGGTAATTTGAAGTGCTCACGTAGTGGGTAAGCAACATTATCAAACACAGTTAGATCGGTAAATAAAGCTCCCGATTGAAATAACATGCTAATGCGTTTGCGTACTTCATAAAGTCGGGAGCGAGACATGCTTGGAATGTCTTCACCATCGAATAAAATTTTTCCTGACTGGGGTTTTAATTGACCACCAATGAGCCTTAGTAGTGTGGTTTTACCAATTCCTGAAGGTCCCATGATTGCTGTCACTTTTCCTTTCGGGACATTCAAACTCATATTTTTATAAATAGGCCTTGTTCCACGATAAAAAGACATATCGTGAATTTCAACCAAATTTTGTTGTAATGCGTTTGTCACATTGATTTCCTAGATTTCTAGAATGGCAAAATTTTGCTTATTTTACTTGATATTTGTAAATAAAGAAATCAATTAAACGTGTTGCCTATTTGTGTATAACTGCTCAATAAATAGTTTTTATACTCGATGGCTGATTTTTATAGACAAACAGAGGTTTTACGTAAAATATCTTATTAGAGAGATAAAAGATAATTAAGGCTATTTTTCTAAATAATAAATGGGGAAAGTTATATTTTAGCTCCCCCCATTTTTTACTGATCATGCATAACTAAAAGTGATTATGTGTTTTATTCATGCCGTGCTTTACGAGCTAAATAATTACCAGTGCTTTGAATAAATTGTATAGCAATAACTAATATCACCACGCAGATATAAGTAACAGTATTATCAAAACGTTGATAACCGTATGACACAGCTAAATCGCCAATACCGCCAGCACCAATAGCACCAGCCATCGCTGTAGCACCAATTAAACCTATAGTAGCAGTTGTAAGCGTTAAAATTAAAGAGCTAAATGCCTCTGGTAACATAAAATACCAAATAATTTGTATTGGCGTCGCTCCCATTGATTGAGCCGCTTCAATAATACCACTATTCACGTCAAGTAATGAATTTTCAACTAATCTAGCAATGTAAGGAGCAACATAAAATGTTAACGGAACAATCGCTGCTATAGTGCCAATAGAGCTATTTACAATGACCTTTGTTAAAGGTTGGATAGCAACTAATAAAATAATAAAAGGCAATGAGCGAACTATATTAATAATCGGGTTGATAATACGAAACACTCGACGATTTTCTAATAGTCCATAAGGTCTTGTTGTAACTAAGCAAATACCAAGTGGAATTCCGATTAATGAACCTAAAATTAAGGAGAAAACTACCATAATTAGGGTGTCATAGGATGCTTGAACAAATTGTTCAGTGGTTACTGATGTTGCAAAGCAAGAGGCCAAATAGTCAATTATAGTATTAAATATTTCCATTTTTACTCATCTCCCAATGTTTAATTTCAGTGACTTGCACACCGCGCTCACGTAAGTAATGTACTGATTCTTTGATATTACTATCGTTACCTTTTAGTTGAACAAACATACTACCTAAAACCGTTTTTTCGATTTCTGACATATGGGCAAACAAAATATTGACGATAACTTTTTGTTGCAGTATAAGTGAATTCATCACGGGTTCTGACGCAGATCGTCCTAAGAATTCGAGCTTAAATAATTTAATATTTTCTTTTTTACCTTCTATTTCTAACAAATTTTCGACAACACCATTTGGAATTTGATTGTTGATCACTGAGCTAACAAAATTTTGAGTAGTTTGGTGTTTTGGTTGTCCAAATACGTCAAGTACGTTACCTTGTTCTATAATCTTGCCTTTTTCCATTACTGCAACTTTATGGCAAATTTGTTCAATTACATGCATTTCGTGAGTGATTAACACGACTGTTATTTTATATTTTTCATTGATTTTTTTGATTAAATCTAAAATAGCTTGAGTGGTTTGTGGATCAAGTGCTGAAGTTGCTTCATCACATAGTAAAATATCAGGATCGTTGGCTAATGCTCGGGCGATACCAATGCGCTGTTTTTGCCCACCAGAAAGCTCTTTGGGATAGCTGTTAGCTTTATCACTTAATCCAACAAATTCCAAAAGTTCATAGACTTTTTGTTTAATCGAATGTTTATCTTTTTTGATTAAAATTAAAGGAATAGCAATATTTTCAAATACGTTTTTTGATTCAAGCAAATTAAAATGCTGAAAAATCATACCAATTTTTTGGCGAGTTTGACGTAATTCAGTACTAGATAATTGATTTAACAGTTTATTTTGAATAATGACATTGCCTTGTGTTGGTTTTTCAAGAAAGTTAATTAAGCGCACTAAGGTACTTTTACCTGCACCGCTGTAACCAATAATGCCGTAAATATCACCTTTACTGATGGTTAAATTAATATCGTTTAAAGCTTGTGTTGTGACGCCATTTCTTTCATATTGTTTTGAGACATGTTCAAATTTAATCATTGTTCATCACCTATTTATTTTGTTCTAGTTGAATAAGTGCTTGCTTAGGCAATTTGGCTGAATCATTTATTGCAGGTGTTTATATTGCATATTCAACGATTGACAATAATTGATATATCTAACGGTATCACAGGTTAAATTGTTGCTCTAATAATCGTTTTTTATATCTTATTCCATATAGTTATAAGATAGAATTACTTGGAATAAATGAATGCTTTTTTCTGTGTTAGAGTGTATTTAATGCTTATAGCTTATAGAGGATAGCTGAAATGAAAAATGCGTTTATCAAACAAAAAATATTTAAATACATATCAGTCGTTTTAGTTGCTAGTTTAGCATTTTTGACTATTGGTTGTGATAATTCGTCTAAACCAGTCGATAATCAGACAAAAAAAGAAATTAGCATGGGCGTATCACCAGGTCCATATAACGATCTTTTTAATGATGCTGTTAAACCCATACTTGAATCAGAGGGTTATAAGGTTAAATTAGTGAATTTTCCGCATTTACTTGAATCAGACGTAGCTTTAAGTGAAGGTAGTATTGATTTAACCGTTGCACAGCACACAGCTTATATGAATGTGTTTAATGCCCAGCGTAAAGCAAATTTAAAATCGGTTGTGCATGTACCATCGGTACCTGCGACAATATTTTCAAATAAGTTCACCTCATTAACGCAAGTTTTTTCAGGAGCAAAAGTTGCTATTCCACAAGATGCTTCTAATGCAGCTCGTTCATATAATCTACTTGAAAAAGCTGGTTGGATAAAATTAAAAAATAATACAAATCCTATTATTGTTAGTAAAAATGATATTGCTCAAAATATTGCAGGTATTGAAATTATTGAAATGGATTCGGCCAATATTCCTAGAGTGCTTAATGAATTAGATTTTGCGGTAATTCCAGGTAGCATTGTTTATTCTGCTAATATTGACTCGAACAAAGCATTACTTTCTGAAACCATCATTCCTGATTTGGAAATTATGGTTGTAGTGAATGAAGGAAACGAAAATAGTCGATGGGCTCAAGATGTGAAGCGTATTTATCAATCTCAACAATTTAAAGATTATATGAAAACGCATAACCAAAATGGTTATTGGGTGATGCCTCAAGAATAAGCATAGCAAGGTAAAGTAATGAAGAAAAGCCCGTTTGATAACGGGCATTTTAGTATCGTGCCATCTGTTTATCAATTGTTAGCGCCCAAGCATCAATCCCTCCTGTAAGATTATAGAGAAAGTTAGGATCAAAACCGTTTTCTGCTAAATAATGAGCAACAGTTAGGCTACGTCTGCCGTGATGACAATAAATAACAATATCGATTTCATCTGGGATTTTATCTAGATATAAAGGGATCATATTCATTGGAATATGAGTTGCGTTGCCAATACTGCAAATGGCTATTTCATTGGGTTCTCGTACATCGAGTAGAAATAGATTATCTTGCTGATTTAATTTTTGTGCAAGTTCTATGGGAGTGATTTCTTTTATTGTCATTATTTAAAACTTATTAAAGCGCTTGTAAAAAAGTTTCAGGAAACTATACGTTTTAGTATAAAATTTCAACTTCAATTTTAAATTTATTAATAGCATCCTACAACGATATTGCAGAATGCTATTTCCTATTTAGGCTTCTAGTGCCTTGTTAATTTTTTCAAATAAATCTTTAGATAAATTTTCAATTTTTAGCAATGCCTCAAGTGCTTTTTGCATCTGCTGTTGACGATTTTTGTCGTAACGTTTTAATCGAATTAGAGGATCGATAAGCCTTGCTGCAACTTGCGGATTTTTTTGGTTTAACTCAGTGAGAATTTCAACTAAAAATTGATAACCACTGCCATCTTCAGCGTGAAATGCCACAGGGTTATTATTTACAAATGCTCCAATTAATGCACGAATCCGATTTGGGTTACTGAGTGTAAATGAGCGGTGAGTTAATAATTTTTTCACGGTAGCAAGAACATTCTTTTCTGGGCTTGTTGCGTTTAGTGCTAACCATTTGTCCATAACAAGTCCATCTTGATGCCATTTGTCATCAAAGTTAGCCAATAACTCAGTTCGACAATCAAGTTCAGCTTTTACAGCAACACTCAAGGCGGCTAAACAATCAGTCATATTATTTGCTTGATAATATTGTTGGTTAACCAATGTATTGGCGTGCGAATTATCATCGGCATGAGCTAATAAAGTTAAACAACAGTTTTTAAGTGACCGCTTAGCAATGTCATTATGTTTAATTTGATATTGTGACGTTTTATTGTGGTGATAAACGGCTAATAATTCATCATAAAGTTCGTTTGCAAAATGCGTTAACAAAAATAGACGCACTTGATGAATTGCGATTGGATCAACCACAGTAAATAAATTCGCCAACTCGTTTTCAGATGGCAAGGTTAATATTTGTGCAATAAGGACAGGGTCAGTTTTTTCTGATAACAATACGGCTCTAAATGCATCTAATACTGAATCAGGCAACATTAAATTTTGATTTTCTTGATAATTTTTCACATTCAAGCGAACATATTTTGCTAATAACATTTGAGCTGCATCGTAACGGCTAAATGCGTTAGTAGCGTGTTGCATTAAGAAAATAAGATCATTATCTTGATAATCATAAGTTAACTTAACAGGTGCTGAAAAATCACGTAATACTGAAATAATCGGTTTTTGAGTTACGTTATCAAAGATAAATTGTTGTTTGTTTTGTGTTAAATTTAAAACATGGTGAACAGATTTGCCTTGGTATTGCAGTGGAATTATTTCACCATTATGTTGATATAACTCGATATCAAGTGGGATATGCAAAGCCTGTTTTTGTGCTTGATCTTGAGTAGCTGGCGTATATTGTTCTACTGTTAAAGTATATTGTTGATTTTTCTCGTCATAATTATCGGTAACGGTTAATTCAGGTGTTCCTGATTGGCTATACCATAATTTAAATTGAGTTAAATCGATACCTGAGGCATCTTGCATGGCTGCAACAAAATCATCACAAGTTGCGGCACTACCATCATGGCGTTTAAAATAAAGTTTCATCCCTGCTTGGAATTTATCTTCTCCTAATAAAGTATGCATCATTCGAATAACTTCAGCGCCTTTTTCGTACACGGTGACTGTGTAAAAGTTATTCATTTCTATTACTTGTTCAGGCCGAATAGGGTGAGACATTGGACTAGCATCTTCGGCAAATTGAACGGTGCGCAAAAGTTTGACATCCTCAATGCGTTTTACTGCACGAGATCCCATATCAGCGCTAAATTCCTGATCTCGAAATACAGTTAATCCTTCTTTTAAACTAAGTTGGAACCAGTCGCGACAGGTTACCCGATTACCAGTCCAGTTGTGAAAATATTCATGACCAATTACACCTTCAATACCTAGATAGTCATCATCTGTTGCTGTTTGTGGCTTGGCAAGCACATATTTTGAATTAAAGATATTTAATCCTTTGTTTTCCATTGCTCCCATATTGAAAAAATCAACCGCTACAATCATAAAGATATCTAAGTCGTATTCAAGCCCAAAGCGTGTTTCGTCCCAACGCATGGCATTTTTTAAGCTTGTCATAGCCCACTGCGAACGATCTAAATTACCTTTATCAACGTAAATTTCTAAATCAACTTTCCGTTTTGATTGCGTGATAAACTGATCTTTTAAAATATCAAAATCACCAGCAACTAATGCAAATAAGTAAGCCGGTTTTGGAAAAGGATCTTGCCATTGTACCCAATGACGTCCATCTGCAAGTTCGCCTTGCGCTATGCGATTACCGTTCGAAAGTAGATAAGGATAATGTTGTTTATTCGCGGTAATACGTGTTGAAAAGCGAGCAAGAACGTCAGGTCTGTCAAGATAATAGGTAATATGGCGGAATCCTTCTGCTTCACATTGAGTACAGAGCGCTTCGCCTGATACATATAATCCTTCAAGTGCTGTATTGTCAATTGGTTTGATTTCGTTAACAATCGTTAATGTAAATTCTGCTGGAACACGCTGAATGATTAAACCAGCTTTTGTGAGCTGATAATCATGCCATGGTTGTTCGTCAATATTAACAGAAATCAATTTAAGATCTTCACCATCTAAAATTAAATTGTCCACTTCATTATTTTTCTTAATAACACGGCTACGAGCTGTGACGGTTGTTATTTCGGGAGCTAAATCAAAATCAAGATCGATGTCGGTAATGGTAAAATCGGGGGATTTATAATCAAGACGATTTTTGGCAATAGGCTGCGATTCAGGTGTTTTTGTATTCATGTTGTTATGACCTTTTGGTTTGAAATCAATTTATATTTTATATTGGTTGATATTATAGCTGATTAAAAACAATCTTATTACATAATTAATCTATATCTTCATTATTATTCTGCTATAATCTTTGAAATTTTTATTTAAAGCAATAGCACTAAATTTACATGTTATCAGCAATAATTACATCAATATTAGATACTGATGCTTATAAGTTGCATATGCAGCAGGCTGTATTTCATTACTACCCAGAGGTAACTGTTGTTGCGCAGTTTCGTTGTCGTAGTGATGATTTATTAGGACAATATGTTGATGAAATAATACATCAAGTGAAATTAATGGAATCATTAGCGCTGTCTGATGATGAATTTAACTATTTATCAAATATTTCCTTTTTTAAATCTGACTATTTAAATTGGCTTAAAAAATGGCGTTTCAATAGTGATTTGCTAACTATAAAAAATGAAGATGGAGTGCTTTCTATTACAATTGAAGGTAAATGGCTAGATGTTATTCTATGGGAAGTGCCATTACTTGCCGTTATCAGTGAAATTGTTCATAAAGATCGTTCACCTAATATTGGAGTTTCTGAGGCACTAGCTCGGCTAAAAGATAAATTGGCGTTGTTTAATGAAAAAACAGCTAATATGGATATGTCGGGCTTTAATTTAATGGATTTTGGTACGCGTAGGCGTTATTCGTTTGCGGTGCAAGAGGCAGTTGTCAGTTATTTGAAAACACACTTTCATAACTTTCATAGTACTAGCAATTATTTACTGGCTTATCGTTTAGGGCTTACTCCTGTTGGAACCCAAGCACACGAGTGGTTTCAAGCTCATCAACGTTTAAGTGCTAATCTTCAAGATTGCCAAAGAAATGCTCTTCAAGTTTGGTTAGATGAATATCCTCATGACTTAGGAATAGCATTAACAGATTGTATTACAATGGATGCATTTTTACGTGATTTTGATTTGCATTTTGCTTCTCATTATCAAGGGCTTCGTCATGATTCAGGTGATTCAATTCAATGGGGTGAAAAAGCAATTGCTCATTATCAGCAATTGGGCATAGATCCACAAACTAAACTTTTGGTTTTTTCTGATAGCTTAAATTTTGACAAGGCGATTAAAATCTATCAACATTTTAATCATCGCGTAAAATTATCTTTTGGCGTCGGCGGTTTTTTAGCTTGTGATATTCCATCTAAAGATGCCAATACCAAAGCATTGAACATTGTGCTTAAATTAACGGAATGTAATAATCAATCTGTGGCTAAACTATCAGATAGTCCAGGTAAAACGATATCTCAGGATTTAGATTTTATTGATGAATTAAAACGAACTTTTAGTGTTAAACAATGATAATAATTCATGTTTAACTTATTATTAATATTAGAAACTAAAAATTAGTAATAAGAAACAAGTTATTCAAGAATTCCATTTCGTTATGGGATAGTCTTTAGAATATATCTGTATTACTTTAAATATTACTTAAACAAATTAATGTAGAGATGGATAATTAAATGACTTCAGTTGCACCTATTGTTGATGTGTTACAAGGCAAAATTGCTGTTGGTAGCACTATTTCAGTTCAAGGCTGGGTAAGAACTCGCCGTGATTCTAAAGCAGGTATTTCATTTTTAGCTGTTTACGATGGTTCCTGCTTTGACCCTATTCAAGCTGTTATTGAAAATAATTTACCTAATTATGAACAAGAAATCTTGCGTCTAACAGCTGGTTGTTCCGTTAAAGTCACTGGTAAAGTAGTGGAGTCACCAGGTCAAGGTCAAAAATATGAATTACAAGCAACACAAGTTGAAGTGTATGGCTTTGTTGACGATCCCGAAACTTACCCAATGGCAGCAAAGCGCCATTCAATTGAATATCTTCGTGAAGTGGCTCACTTGCGTGCAAGAACCAATATTGTTGGTGCGATAACGCGTGTACGCCATACGCTTGCGCAAGCAATTCATCAGTTTTTTAATGATCGTGGCTTTTATTGGCTATCAACTCCTATTATTACCGCATCAGATACTGAAGGGGCGGGCGAAATGTTCCGCGTTTCAACACTTGATATGCTAAATCTGCCTAAATTTGATAATGGTAAAGTTGATTTTGATAAAGATTTCTTTGGTAAAGAAGCTTTTTTAACCGTTTCTGGACAATTAAACGCTGAAACTTATGCTTGTGCACTTTCTAAAGTTTATACTTTTGGTCCAACATTTAGAGCAGAGAACTCAAATACTACTCGCCATCTAGCTGAGTTTTGGATGATGGAGCCTGAAGTAGCATTTGCTGATCTAGATGATAACGCTAAGCTTGCTGAGGATATGTTGAAATATGTGTTTAAAGAAGTGCTAGAAAAACGAGCTGATGATATGCAATTTTTTGCTCAGCATGTCGATAAAGAAGCAATCAATCGTCTTGAAAACTTTATTAATGCTGATTTTGCTCAAGTGGATTACACTGATGCTATCACTATATTACAAAATTGTGATGCTAAATTTGAAAACCCTGTCAGCTGGGGAATTGATTTAGCTTCAGAACATGAGCGTTATTTAGCTGAACAACATTTTAAAGCACCAGTGGTAGTAAAAAACTATCCGAAAGATATTAAAGCGTTTTATATGCGTATGAATGATGACGGTAAAACGGTAGCGGCAATGGATGTTTTAGCGCCAGGAATTGGTGAAATCATTGGTGGATCTCAGCGTGAGGAACGTTTAGATATGTTGGATAAGCGCATGGAAGAATTGGGACTAAAAAAAGAAGATTATTGGTGGTATCGTGATTTACGTCGATACGGTACTGTGCCGCATTCTGGTTTTGGTCTTGGTTTTGAACGTTTAATTGTTTATGTAACAGGTGTTCAAAATGTGCGCGATGTTATCCCATTCCCAAGAACGCCGCGTAATGCAAACTTTTAAGTTGATTAAAATCCCTAACAAGAATTTATTAAGAGTTACAGGTGTAGATATTAATCTGTTTTAGTTTAAAAAACAATCAAACAGGCTTAAATTTAGACTTAGACACTACATTTAATGAAAAGTTCGCTTGATTTTAAAAAAAATTTATACATAATTTACACTACTGTAAAAAGTAGAAAAATAATAGATAAAAATATTATTTTTTGGATGAATAATTATTGTACGAAAATTGACGCTAAACTTATGGAAGTGTCTTTTTAAAAAATAACCATGAGGGTAAAAAATGAAACGTAATCTATTAGCAATCGCTATCCCTGCGCTTTTAGTCGCAGCTGGTGCAAATGCATCTATCGAAGTTTGGAACAAAGATGGTAATAAAGTTGACTTTTACGGTCGAGTAAAAGCAGCTAACAACATTACTGACCGTGGTCAAAAAGGCGAAGGTGATGATACTTCAGCTCGTTTAGGTATGTCAGGCCAAACTCAAATCACTGATAGCGTAACTGGCTATGGTCGTTGGGAATACGAAGCTAAAGCGGGTAAAAATTCTGATAATGAAGTACGTTATGCATTTGCTGGCTTAAATTTTGGTGATTTAGGTTCATTTGACTATGGCCGTAACGACGGTGTGTTAAAAGCAATTAGTGCTTATACTGACGTATTACCACAATTTGGTGGTGATGCATCAAACAACAATTGGAACGTACTTTCAGAACGTACTAAAGCTGTTGCAACTTACCGTAACAATAATTTCTTCGGTTTATTTGATGATTTAAGCTTTGCATTACAATATGCTGATAATGGTGATACTTCAAATACTTCTGATAGATGGGCTAAAGGTTCTAGAGAAGCATTTGGTGCTGTTGCACAGTGGAGAATCTTTGACACTGGTTTAACTGTGGGTGGAGGTTATGCGCAAACTGCAGGTTCAGCTAAATCTAAGGGCAACCATGATTTAAATAATGATTGGGACGATGATTGGGATGATGATTGGGACGATGATTACTACAGTTCTAATGCTGATGGACGTCCGTATAAAAATCCTGGAAAAGTTAAAACTTGGACAGGCGGTATCAAATATGATAACTATAACCTTTATTTAGCTGCGAACTATTTTGAATCTAAACATAAAAGTAAATTTAGACATGTTCGTGATGATAAAACCAAAGGCGTAGAGTTGGTTGCTCAATACGGTATTGATTTGGAAGTCGGTACATTAAGACCTTCTTTAGCATATGTACAACATAGATTAAATCGTAATGATGATCGAATTTTAATTGATGGTCGTTCTCGTAGAGAGGGTCGTGATTTAGTTAAATATGTGTCTTTAGGTGCAGAATATGCTCTAAACAAAAACTTTAGTGCGATTGTTGAATACAAATTCAATCTTCTTGATCGTAAAGATGTAGGTGCGAGAGATAACACCAATGCTCAACGTGATCGTCACACAAATAAACCAGGTACTAAAGATGTGTTAGGTGTTGGTTTAATTTACCAATTCTAATCTCTTAATATCTTATAAAAAGGCACTTGGGTGCCTTTTTTTTCATCTTTTAAATTCATTCCCACCTAAAAAAACATTTTATGCCTAAAAAAATTTATAATAAATATTAAAATATTCGAAAATTCGCAGAATAAATCTAAATTCCATTGTTAAATAGGCAATGTAGCATTAGAGCCATGTTTATTAGGCAAAATGGCTATCACAGTAATAATATAATTGCTAATTGTTAGCAGTTATTTGTTAAACCAGAGCAAAGCAATTTGCATCTTTAATAATACAAAATACCTTTGAGGGTAAAAAATGAAACGTAATCTATTAGCAATCGCTATTCCTGCACTTTTAATTGCAGGTACAGCAAACGCTTCTATTGAAGTGTGGAATAAAGACGGTAATAAAGTTGACTTTTATGGTCGTGTTTACGCATTAAACTATATTACTGATCGCAATAACCAAACAGGTGAAGGTGACAAGACCACTGCACGTTTAGGTATGTCAGGTCAAACACAAGTGACCGACAGCGTAACTGGCTATGGTCGTTGGGAGTATGAAGCAAAAACAGGTAAAAATGCTGATAATGAAACTCGTTATGCATTTGCTGGTTTAAACTTTGGTGATTTTGGTTCATTCGACTATGGTCGCAATGATGGTGTATTAAAAACATTAACATCTTACACTGACGTTTTACCAGAATTTGGTGGTGATGCTTCTGATAATGATCTTTATGCATTAACGGCTCGTACTAAAGCAGTTGCAACCTACCGTAATTCAGATTTCTTTGGCTTAGTGAATGGTTTACGTTTTGCCGTTCAATATGCGGATAATGGAGATAACAGCTCAACGCGTCATTTCGGTAATTATACTCTTAATGATAAACGCAATAGTGCTGAAGCATGGGGTTCAGTTGTTGATTGGGATGTGCTTGATACTGGTTTATCTGTTGGTGCTGGTTATGCACAAACTGGTGGTCATAAAGATGCTAAAGCATGGTCAGCTGGTATTAAATATGACAACGACAACCTTTATTTAGCTGCGTTATATATTCAAGGTAAACAAAAATATGGCTGGGATAATGCCTCAACTACTCGTAGCGCTGATGATTTAAAAACCAAAGGCTATGAATTAGTTGCTCAATATGGTATTGACTTTGAAGTAGGACGTTTAACGCCATCTGTTGCTTATATCCAACATAAAGTTAAAGACGCATCTAGTTATTCAAGTGATGCAGGGCTTAAAGGTAATGATTTAGCTAAATATGTTGATGTTGGTTTAACTTATGACTTTAACAAAAACCTACAAGCTATTATCGATTATAAAATTAACTTGTTAGATAAAGATGATATCGGTGCACGTCGTGCTTTATATGAAGATGGTTCATTTACTAAATCACAAATCAAGGGCACAACAAAAGACACAGTAGCACTTGGTTTAATTTACCAATTCTAATTGATTGTATCTTTATTTTTAAAAGGCACTTTGGTGCCTTTTTTATTATCTATTATCAATTAAATAACCCTTGCGCTTTGATTAATACTCTGTTAAAAATTAAAAAATATAATAATGAATTAGGATACAATGATGCTATATACCACACGTAAATTACTAGCTAAAAAAAATATTGCTTTAGTTGCTCATGATCACCTGAAAGATTCTTTATTAAGTTGGTGTAAAAAAAATCGTGAAGAGCTTTCTCGTCATAATTTATGTGGCACGGGCACTACTGGAACATTAATAAAGCAAGAAACAGGACTAAATATCACGCCAATGTTAAGTGGTCCGATGGGGGGAGATCAGCAGATAGGTGCATTAATTGCAGAAGGTAAAATTGATATCTTAATCTTTTTTTGGGATCCACTTAATGCTGTACCTCACGATCCAGATGTGAAAGCGTTGTTACGATTATCTACTGTTTGGAATATTCCAGTTGCCACTAATCAATCCACAGCTAATGCATTGATTCAATCTTCTATTTTTACGCAAGAAGTTGATATTGAAATTCCTGATTATCAAAACTATTTCACTCAAAGAGTTAAATAAATGCCAATACCACCTCAAATTCGTAAAACAGGTCGGCAAATACTTTTACTTGATAATCTGTTTATTGTCTTGGGTTTTTATGTTGTGTTTCTGCTTGTTTCAACCCACTTTGTTAGCCAAGTTTGTTGGAGTGCACTTTTTGTTGTTTTTGCGTTATGATTTCGGCAATTTGTTCACAAGGTTTTGGTATATTATTGGCAATGGTATTGCTGATTGCTCTAGCTAAAAAACTATAATATTATGGATAACTTTAAGTTATCTGCATTATCAATTTAAAAATGAGTCACCAAGCACCCTATTAAAATGCGGAAGATTGGCTAATTTTGCCATCTTTAAATAAAATCGCTTCGCCAGTATTAAGTTTTTGCCATATCTCATTTGAAGTTAATGGTAAGGTTGAAATGATAGTAACAATATCATTGGGTGTTGTATGTTTTTGAAAATCAATTTCTACATCTTCGTCCAATAATTTTGCTTTGCCAAATGGTGCTTTGCGGGTTATCCAATGCAAATTTGTTGTGCAATAGGCAAACACATATTGCCCATCAGAAAGTAGCATATTGAATATGCCTAGTTGGCTTAATTGGTTGGCACATTGCTTAATAAAATTAAATAGCTCAAGATCATCGACAGGTTTTTGTGAATATTTTTGCTGTAATTGATTAATTAAATAGCAAAAGGCAAATTCGCTATCGGTTTCTCCAACAGGTTGAAAAAGCCCTGTATCTAAATTTTGGTAATTGGTTAATTGTCCATTGTGGGCAAAAGTCCAATTTTTACCCCAGAGTTCGCGGGTGAATGGGTGGGTATTTTCTAGTGCGACACCGCCTCGATTTGCTTGTCGAATATGAGCAATCACAGCTTTAGATTTGATGGGATATTCTTTCACCATTTTAGCAATAGGCGAATAGCTACAAGGCTCAGGATCTTTAAATGTTCGGCAACCTTTTCCTTCGTAGAAAGTAATTCCCCAACCATCTTTGTGAGGACCTTTGTCCCCACCTCGTTTAATTAAGCTAGTAAAACTAAAGCAGATATCGGTTGGCACATTAGCACTCATACCCAATAATTCACACATATTATTTTGCCATCTCTTTTTCAATTAACAGAATAAGAATATGAATAACTTTGATGTGGATTTCTTGCACACGATCGGCATAACCAAAATGTGGAACACGAATATCAACATCAGCAAGTCCATTCATCTTACCACCATCTTTACCAGTTAACGTAATAATTTTCATTCCTTTTTGTTTTGCTGCTTCAATAGCCTTAAGCACGTTAGCTGAATTTCCTGAAGTTGAGATACCTAAAAGCACATCACCTTTTTGACCTACACCTTCAACATAACGTGAAAAAATAGAATCAAATCCAAAATCATTACCTACACACGAAATGTGGCTTACATCTGATATGGCAATCGCAGGATAAGCAGGGCGATTATCACGATAGCGACCAGTTAATTCTTCAGCAAAATGCATAGCATCACAATGAGAGCCACCATTACCACATGATAAAACTTTACCACCATGTTTAAACGAATCAGCAATTAAAATAGCAGCTTTTTGGATTTGTTGGAGATTTTTATCGTCTGAAACAAAATTAGTTAATACGTCAATAGCTTGGTTTAATTCATCACGAATATTGTCAATATACACTGGGATTTCTCCATCAATAATAAATAAATATATAGACTATTGTAATTTGTTCAAAATAGCTTGCAAGCGATAAAATAAAATTCCTTATTTGGACAAAAGATTTTAGAAAGTATACTGTTAAGTGTAAAAATAAGGATTGAAATAAAAATAAATTAAAATTATTTCTAATCATAATGGTTGAAATAACAACAAAATTTAAATTAATTTTAAATTTAACAAATAATACATTTGCAAATAGTTAAATTCTTTGCATTTATTTTAAATAATATATTGGATAGAACTTGGTCGTAACGCTATTTGCCGATAGGATAAGTCTATAATTCGTGATACAATTTACTAAGTATTTTTTCACGCAAAACAGAGTGAAATGGCATTTAAAATAGAATTAATAAGGAATTAATATGCAAACGATTGAAGGTAAAGTTGCTGCACCAAAAGCTAAAGTTGCAATTGTAGTGGCACGTTTTAATCATTTTATTAATGATAGCCTAGTAAATGGTGCAATTGATGCATTGACACGTATTGGACAAGTTGATGATAAAAATATCACTGTTATTTGGGTTCCCGGTGCTTATGAAATTCCTCTAGCTGTTAAAGTTGCTGCACAGTCCAAAAAATATGATGCCGTTGTGGCGTTAGGTACCGTAATTCGTGGTAGTACAGCGCATTTTGATTTTGTTGCTGGTGAATCAAGCTCTGGATTATTAAGTACAAGTTTAGATAACACTATTCCAGTAGGATTTGGTATTTTAACCACCGAAAGTATAGAACAAGCAATTGAACGTGCAGGCACTAAGGCAGGCAATAAAGGGGCTGAAGCTGCATTAACTGCGCTGGAAATGCTAAATATTATTAAAGCAATTAAGGAGTAATTTTGTGGCATTAGTTAATCCTCGTCGTCGAGCAAGAGAATGTGCGGTACAAGCCATTTACTCTTGGCAAGTTTCTAGAAACGATCTTGCTGATGTTGAGACAAGTTTTATTGCAGAACAAGATATGAAAGGCGTCGATTCTAAGTATTTTCGTGAATTATTAAATGGTGTAGCAAAAAATACTGCCGAATTAGATGATAAAATGACGCCTTATCTCACTGAACGATCTGTTGATGAATTAGGACAAATTGAATTAGCGATACTTAGAATCGCACTGTATGAATTAATGAAACGTCAAGATGTGCCCTATAAAGTGGTAATTAATGAAGCCATTGATTTAACAAAAACCTTCGGTGCTGCTGACAGCCATAAATTTGTTAATGGCGTATTAGATAAAATAGCCCCAACCATCCGTACGCGATAACCGATTAATTGTGAGATTGATATGAACGACAATACCGAAAAAAATAAACCATCTATTTTTTACGCCAAAAATAGTGAATCTAAAAAACATTCTCGCTCGGCTATTGAAAAGCCCTCTCGATGGAAAGAGAAGCGTAAAGATGATTCATTTCAGTTGAAATCTAAACGAGATCGTCATGATCGTATTGAAACATTCAAACCTCGAAATGATAAATCTGAGTTTGCAAAAAAGCGGTTTAATGTTGAACTTAATCAATCTCAATCATCTATCGATAATGATTCACCATGGCAAAAAAAGGTTCGTTCTAATGATCAAGTACCGACCTTTGGTTATGATGGCTATCGCCAACGTAAAGAAGAAACTTTAGTTTATAGTGAAAATAGCTGTAAAGCAGTTTTCAAACATCGACGTACAGCTATTGTTAAACTATTTATTACTCAAGAGATGACTTACCAGTTTAAAGATCTAATAGATTGGTTAGTCAAACAACGGTTAGGTTATGATGTTATCTCTAGTGAGCAAATTAGTAAAATAACTCAAACTCAGCACCATGGCGGTGTCTGCCTAATTGTAAAAAAACGTGTTCCACTTACCTTATTGGATTATTTAGAAAACAATAGTAATAAAGATCATGATTGTATTTTAGCTATTGACGATGTTCATAATCCCCATAATTTAGGCGGCTTAATTCGTAGCGCTACTTTTTATGGTGTTAATGGCGTTATATTACGTCAAACGAATTTACTTGATAGTGGCGCTGCCATGCGTGTGGCAGAAGGTGGTATTGAGGCTGTTGAATCAATTAAAAGTGATGATTTTGTTGCTTCACTTGATATGCTCAAACAGCGTGGTTACCAAGTTGTTGCGTTATTACCGTGTCAGGCAAAATCCATTGCATCAACTGAATTGCATAAAATCAAGTTTGATAAAAAAGTTGCGTTAGTTATATTTCAACAAATTAATATAAAACTTATTAATTGTGCTAATGTTGTTGTCCATTTAAAGGGCAATGATAACATGCCTGCATTAAATATTTCGGTTGCAACGGGTATTTTATTATCTAATTTACAAAAA
This sequence comes from Gilliamella sp. Imp1-1, assembly GCF_001690415.1. Lineage (NCBI taxonomy): Bacteria > Pseudomonadati > Pseudomonadota > Gammaproteobacteria > Orbales > Orbaceae > Gilliamella > Gilliamella sp. Imp1-1. The sequence goes on along the minus strand of NZ_LZHK01000055.1, from coordinate 8,418 downwards.
TAATAAAGTATTATTTTATTTTAATTATCAATTAGTTGGATGGTAAAAGTTATTTTTATAATTGGTAAAATATATCAAATAGCATGATTTGATTAGAAATTGCTTTTTTTTTCTGTAAATTGTTATTAGTTATTGTGTGTTTTGGTAATGGTTATGGCTTTAAAGCATAAAGTTGGTTTAATTTTCGGGAAGTTTTATCCTTTACATTGTGGTCATATTTATTTGATTGAAAAAGCAATGAGCCAAGTTGATGTGCTACATATCATATTGGGCTGTGAGGAATCACGTGATAAGCAGCTATTTGATAAAAGCCGCTTACCCAAACAACCACAAGTTAGCGACCGTTTTTCATGGTTAAAAGAGACGTTTAAAGATCGCCACAATATTCATATCCATGTACTTGATGAAGCTGGTATTGAATTTTATCCCAATGGATGGCAAGATTGGAGTTGTCGCGTTAAGCAAATTCTTTCCGAACATAAAATTAAGCCTAATGTCGTATTTACTAGTGAACCGCAAGATGTCAAAAATCATGAACTCTATTTTGGCTGTCAGGTAATCATTGTTGATGCCAATCGAGATTTTATAAGCATCAGCGCAACACAAATCCGTGAAAATCCTTATAAAAACTGGTCTTATATCGCACAAGCAGCAAAACCTTTTTTTGTTAAAAAAGTAGCTATTGTTGGTCAAAATAGATTTCGTGATTTACCGATTCAACTTGCTAATATTTATAATACTCAATATGTACCTAATGGTTATATCAATTATATTGAGCGAGAAATCTTAACTCAGCATAACAAACGTTATTTGAGTGAATCTGATTTTATGAAAATTGCGATGTTACATGTAGAACGGATTTCAAAAGCTGTTGAAAGCGCCAATAAGGTTGTTTTTACCTCAATTGATTTTGAAACATTAGCACAGTACTACGAGCAATTATTTCAAAAAGATAATGAAATTTTAAAAGCTTTTAAAGACAGTTATCATTTTGATTTAGTCATTCATGAAAAAGATTTAAATCCAAAATCCTCACGGCTGGAACATTTTGAAACAATCACAAAAGAGGTTGAAGCATTATTGATTTAGTTCATCACATTTATTGTGGCTTATGTTAAAATAAGTCAATTATTTGTGATAGGTAAATTTTTATGTCTCAATCTTCTGACAAACAAGACGATACAAATCAAGAAAAAATTGATTTTGGTTACAAGCAAGTTCCCAAACAAGAAAAAGTAAAACGTGTTGCCGAAGTATTTCATTCTGTTGCTGATAAATATGATGTTATGAATGATTTAATGTCATTTGGCATACATCGTATTTGGAAAAAAATTACCATTGAATATAGTAGCGTGCGTAAAGGTCAAAAAGTTTTAGATTTGGCAGGAGGCACTGGTGATTTAACGGCAAAATTCTCGCAACTTGTTGGTGATGATGGATTAGTTGTGTTAGCCGATATTAACGAATCAATGTTAAAAGTGGGACGAGATAAGCTACGCGACAAAGGCTTATTTAAAAACATTGAATATGTACAAGCTAATGCCGAAGAATTACCTTTTGCAGATAACTATTTCGATTGTATTACTATTTCATTTGGATTACGTAATGTCACCGACAAAGAAAAAGCATTACGATCCATGTGGCGAGTATTAAAACCTGGTGGGCGTTTATTAATTCTTGAATTCTCTAAACCGCAATATCAAATCCTGAATAAAGCGTATGATCTATACTCATTTACTATGTTACCATTGATGGGGAAAATAGTGGCAAATGATTCTGAAAGTTATCGTTATTTAGCTGAATCCATTCGTATGCATCCTGATCAAAATACACTGAAAAAAATGATGGAAGATGCAGGATTTGTCGATGTGAAATATCACAATATGACTGGTGGTATAGTTGCGTTACATACTGGCTTTAAATTTTGATGCGATGAATAATAATGACATTTTTTAGACTGTTTAAAATATTAACTGTATTTCGAGCTTATCAATTAAATGAATTGTTACCAAAACATCGTTCATCAAAATGGTTGCGCACTTTATTATTTTGTATGTTTTGGGTTAGAACTAAAGCAAAACATCAAGAAATCGGTGAACGTTTACGACTAGCATTACAAGAACTAGGTCCAGTTTGGGTGAAAATTGGACAAATGATCTCAACTCGGCGTGATATTTTACCAAAACACATAGCCGATGCTTTGGCAAAATTACAAGACCAAGTTAACCCTTTTGACGGTAAAATTGCCAAACAAATAATTGAGTCAGCTTTAGAGCAGCCAATTGATTATTATTTTGCAGATTTTGACGAAAAACCAATAGCATCAGCATCAATAGCACAAGTTCATAAGGCGATATTAAAACGTAGTCAAGCCGAAGTAGTTATCAAAGTATTGCGTCCTAACATTTTACACGTTATCCAAGCCGATATTGGTTTGATGTATTGGGTGGCTAAACAATTAACTAAGCGGATTGAATCAGGCGAAAAATTACGAGCGGTTGAAATAGTGCATGATTATGAAATGACACTATTAAAAGAGTTAGATTTACAAAAAGAAGCTTACAACACGGCTAGATTACGCGATAATTTTATCAATAGCGACATTTTATATATCCCTTATGTTTACCAAGATTTATGCCGAAAAAATGTGATGGTTGAAGAGCGCATTAAAGGGATTCCCATTGCAGATATCAATCAGTTAAAGCAAAATAATGTTGATATGAAATTACTTGCAGAACGAGGAGTACAAGCTTTCTTTACCCAAGTGTTTCGCGATAACTTTTTTCATGCTGACATGCATCCAGGCAACATTTTTGTTGATATTACTGAACCACAAAATCCACGTTATATTGGTATTGATTGTGCGATTGTTGGTATATTAAGTGCTGATGATCAACGCTATCTTGCAGAAAATTTCTTAGCATTTTTCAATCGAGATTATCGAAAAATAGCCGAAACCTATATTGCATCAGGCTGGGTACCAGCAACAACGGATGTTATTGCACTTGAAATGGCAATGCGCAATGTATGTGAGCCCGCATTTTCAAAACCACTTTCTGAAATCTCATTTTCACAGATTTTACTACAATTATTTCAAGTCGCTCGTCAATTTGATATGGATATCCAACCCCAACTAACCTTACTTGAAAAAACACTATTTTATATTGAAGGACTTGGTCGTCAGCTTTATCCAGAACTTGATTTGTGGCAAACAGCAAAGCCATTTTTAGAAAAGTGGTATCGAGATAAATATAGTGCTAAAAAGATACTACAACAAGCTTGGGAATCGCTGCCTCAGTGGCGGGTCATGTTGCCACAGTTACCAGAAAAATTAAATGATTATGAACGAATTTCCAAACAAATGAATGTTCAATTACAACAAATCAATCAAGAACTTCAGCGTAGTAAAAAGCGTGAACAAAATTTATATACAGTGATTGCACTATTTTGTGCATTATGTATTATTATACTAATTGTGCATTAAGAATTGAGCACAAAACTAGTTATTTGGGAAAATTGTAGTTTGTGTGTATAATTTAGGTATTAACCTTACTGGAGATAATTATCATGATGCCAAGCTTGCCTCAACTCCTCATATTAGTTGCTGTTGTTGTTTTGTTATTTGGAACAAAAAAATTACGAACATTAGGCTCCGATCTTGGTGCATCAATTAAAGGCTTTAAAAAAGCGATGAATGATGATGACGGCCACGACCAAAAAGAGCAAGACAATTTACAAAAAGTCGAGAATATTGACTCATCAGATACTAACAATACAGATACTAACAATAGCAAAAAAGAGTAACCCGTGTTCGACATCAGCTTTGGTCAGTTACTATTGGTATTAATTATTGGTCTGGTGGTTTTAGGGCCAGAAAGGTTACCTATTGCCATAAAAACAGTTGCAGGATGGATAAAAGTACTCCGCCGAATGTCTGCTACTGTACAGTTAGAATTAAATAAAGAACTTAAACTGCAAGAGTTACAAGACAGTCTAAAAAAGGCTGAACAAAGTGGTTTAACAACACTTACGCCAGAGATTCAAGAATCAATTGATGATTTAAAGCGCGTAACAGAATCATTACAAAACGAGATCGACTCTGCAACGGTGATCGATTCTCACTCTCACTCAGATAAAAATAAATCATGACCGACGACGCTACACAACCATTAATTGGACATCTTGTTGAACTTAGAACACGGCTTCTACGCTCTATTATCTGTATTTTGCTAGTATTAGCTTGCTTACTCTATTTTTCCAATGATATTTATCATATCGTGGCAAATCCACTTATCAGCCAATTACCTCAAGGTAGTAGCATGATAGCAACAGATATTGCAGCGCCATTTTTTACCCCAATTAAGCTAACTGCTGTGGTGGCAATATTTATCTCAATTCCTTACATACTGTATCAAGTTTGGGGATTTATCGCACCAGCGCTATATCAACATGAAAAACGTCTAGTAATGCCGTTAATTGTATCAAGCACAATTCTCTTTTATCTTGGTATTGCATTTGCTTACTTTGTGGTGTTTCCACTAGCATTTTACTTTTTTATTCACACTGCACCTATTGATGTAGCTATCAATACAGATATTACAAAATACCTTGATTTTGTAATGACACTCTTTATTGTTTTTGGGTTTGCTTTCGAAGTGCCCGTTGCCATTATACTACTTTGTTGGACAGGGATAACTACGCCTAAAAGTCTACGAAAAAAGCGCCCTTATATAATTGTTGGAGTGTTTGCCGTTGCAATGTTTGTTACACCTCCCGATGTATTTTCACAAATATTACTAGCTGTACCTATCTGTTTACTGTTTGAAATCGGCACTTTTTTTGCCCGTTTTTATCAACCACGAAAAAACGACAAAACAGAAGATGACAGCAGTTATGAATCTGATAAAGATAGTTAACAGATAAAAGATGAATTAACTGAATAATTAAGGATAATAAGTCATAATGAAGACCTCATTACCTGATTTTAATTGTGCCAATGTATTAGTTGTAGGCGATATTATGTTAGATCGCTATTGGTATGGAGGAACTAATCGGATATCCCCCGAAGCGCCAGTACCTGTAGTTAAAATTGACTCTTTAGAAGAGCGACCAGGTGGTGCGGCTAATGTTGCTATGAATATTACATCGCTTTGTGGTAACGCGAGACTAATCGGATTGACAGGTATTGATGAACCAGCCAAAATTCTTGATGAACAGCTAAGTAAACACAAAGTTCAATGTGATTTTGTCTCTGTTTCAACACACCCAACCATAACTAAACTACGAGTCCTATCACGCAATCAACAATTGATCCGTATTGATTTTGAAGAAGGATTTGGCAATATTGATGCAACTCCTATTCTTGAGCGTATTCAAACAGCATTGGCGACGCATAAAGTATTGGTTTTGTCGGACTATGCTAAAGGAGCATTATCAGCAGTTCAAGCAATAATTAAGCTTGCTAATCAAGCAAATGTACCAATTTTAGTTGATCCTAAAGGGACTGATTTTGAACGTTACCGCGGTGCAACAATCTTAACCCCTAATATGTCAGAGTTTGAGGCGGTAGTTGGTCATTGTCAAAGTGAAGATGAAATCATAGAAAAAGGCCACCAACTGATTAAACAGTACCAACTAAAAGCGCTATTGGTTACACGAAGCGAAAAAGGCATGACATTGCTTCAATTAGATAAACCAACTTATCATCTACCGACTCAAGCTAAAGAAGTATTTGATGTCACAGGTGCTGGCGATACTGTAATTGCCACATTAGCTGCAGCTTTAGCCGCAGGGCAATCTTTAGAGGAAAGCTGTTTCTTAGCCAATGCGGCAGCGGGTGTTGTTGTTGGTAAACTTGGCACTTCAACAGTATCACAAGTAGAGTTAAGTAATGCCATTCGAGCACGTGCCGATGACGGATTTGGTGTAATGACAGAAGAAGAACTCAAAGAAGAAGTTCAAAAAGCACGGATGCGTGGTGAAAAAATTGTCATGACCAATGGTTGCTTTGATATTTTACACGCAGGACATGTTTCTTACCTTGCTAATGCGCGTAAACTTGGTGATCGTCTAATAGTTGCAGTGAACAGCGATGCCTCGGTTAAGCAGTTAAAAGGTGAATCAAGACCAATAAACCCACTTATGCAACGAATGATTGTATTAGGTGCACTTGATTCAGTTGATTGGGTCGTGCCATTTGAGGAAGAAACACCACAGCGATTAATAGCCACTATTTTACCCGATGTATTAGTCAAAGGTGGCGATTATAAACCTGAAGATATCGCTGGCGGTAAAGAAGTTATTGCTGCTGGTGGAACTGTTAAAGTGCTCAATTTTGAAGATGGATGTTCAACAACCAACATTATTAATGCAATAAAAAAACGCTAAGCTAAATAATCACAAATAAAATTGGCTACTTGGAAATAAGTAGCCAATTGGCTTTTCAGCTCTTAATAACCTTAGTTAATTCTTGTTTAAGATACAAATCAGTAAAAAAAATTAATACAACTTTAATTAATCGGTAATAACTATTGTTAAATTTCAAAATTAATACTTTTTTTATTGTGATCTTTATGCAAAGCTAATAAGCAAATAACGAAAAAGAGTATTAAGGATATTTTATGACCAAACATTATGATTACATTGCCATTGGTGGTGGTAGTGGAGGGATAGCATCAATTAATCGAGCTGCGTCCTATGGAAAAAAATGTGCCATTATTGAAGCCAAATTATTAGGTGGAACCTGTGTTAATGTTGGTTGTGTACCCAAAAAAGTAATGTGGTATGGTGCTCAAATTGCAGAAGCTATTAAACATTATGGTCCTGATTACGGTTTTGATACCACTATTAATCAATTCAATTGGGATAAATTAATTGCTAGTCGAACTGCTTATATTGATCGCATTCATCAGTCTTATGATCGGGTACTTACTAATAACAAAGTTGACGTCATTCATGGCTATGCAAAATTTGTTGACTCTCACACCGTTGAGGTAAATGGCGAACACTATAGTGCTGATCATATTCTAATTGCTGTTGGCGGAAAACCAAGCATTCCCAATATTCCAGGTGCGCAATATGGCATTACTTCAGATGGCTTTTTTGCTCTAAAAGCCTTGCCAAAACGTGTGGCAGTTGTTGGCGCAGGTTATATTGCTTGCGAAATAGCAAGCGTATTACACGCTTTGGGCGCACAAACACATCAATTTGTTCGCAATGCTACACCACTACGATCTTTTGATCCGCTTATTGTTGAAACCTTAATGGAAGTTATTGCTACTGAAGGACAACAATTACATACTTTTGCGGTTCCAAAATCGGTAATTAAAAATAGTGATAATTCACTAACATTAAACCTCGAAAATGGCGAAAGTTACACAGTTGATTGTTTAATTTGGGCGATTGGACGTGATCCAGCAACAAATGACATGAATTTACAGGCGGCAGGAATTGCGGTTGATAATAAAGGTTTTGTTATCGTCGACAAATACCAAAACACCAATGTCCCAGGCATCTATTCTGTCGGTGATGATATTACAGGCGCTATAGCGCTAACACCTGTTGCAGTTGCCGCAGGGCGCCGCTTATCAGAAAGGTTATTTAACAATAAACCTGATGAACATTTAGATTACAGTAATATTCCGACCGTCGTATTTACTCATCCTGCAATTGGTACAGTAGGATTGACTGAACCAGAAGCAATACAGCAGTATGGTGAAGAAAACGTAAAAGTGTATAAATCAACATTTACAGCAATGTACACCGCAGTAACACAGCATCGACAACCTTGTCGAATGAAATTAGTATGCGTGGGGAGAGATGAAAAAATTGTTGGTATTCATGGCATTGGTTACGGAATGGACGAAATATTACAAGGCTTTGCAGTAGCGCTTAAAATGGGAGCAACTAAAAAAGACTTTGATAATACGGTGGCTATTCACCCAACTGCTGCCGAAGAGTTTGTTACCATGCGTTAAAAACGACCGATAGTAGTAATAAAAAAGCAGGCTATTAGTCCTGCTTTTTTGTTAATATTTTTATAATTAGGGCGTGTTGATCTTTCGTGATTATTTTTTAGACGGCATGATGTGAGTTATAATAATTCTGCAAAAAACAACCCTAACTCGATTCATCATGCCAAGAACAACAATGCTGACAGATAAACGGTGGGAAAAGCTACTACAAATAATGAAAAATACCTGTCGAGTTTATAATAAATCCGAGCATCGGATGACGTTTGAAGGGATCCTTTTTCGAATGAGAACCGGTATTCCTTGGCGAGATTTGCCAGAGGAGTTTGGTGAATGGAGCACTGTCTATAGGCGATTTAATTTGTGGTCTAAAAAAGGAATATTAGTTGATATTTTCAAACATTTATCACAACTAGCGGATTTTGAATGGGTGTTCCTAGATGGCTCG
>NZ_LZHK01000054.1:0-33638 GCF_001690415.1 Gilliamella sp. Imp1-1 | reverse complement strand
CAAACAGATAAAGAAAATACAATATCTATTGAACACACGCCCAAGAAAACGGCATAAGTTTAAAAGCCCTGCCGATTTTTATTCTAAGGAGCTAAGAAGAATTGCACTTCATGGTGTAATCTAGGAACTTCAATAAGATCAATACGCTACCTGAAGTATTTTAAGGTAAAAATCCTACATATTGTAAAATTTATATGCCTGCCTTTTTACGACGTTAGAATATATCTAAAACTGAATTCTAAGTTATTGGTTTGTTATTTAGTTTTAGGACGGTTTTTGATTATAGTACGGCTTACTATGTTAGGTTATTTTTTACAATATCATGATTTTCTTTATAATAATTAATATAAATTACATTCAGTTTAACCTATTTAATCATTTCGTGTTTAATTATTAGGAATCTTCTTGAATAAATCTTTAAAATTTGATAGTTTACAGGAAAGATTTTTAACATTAAAAACACTAAAAAGAAGGTAATTGTTATGACAATCAAAGTAGGTATTAATGGCTTTGGCCGTATTGGCCGTATTGTTTTCCGTGCTGCTCAAAAACGTTCAGACATTGAAATCGTTGCTATCAACGATTTATTAGATGTTGAATATATGGCTTATATGCTTAAATATGATTCAACACATGGTCGTTTTGACGGTACAGTTGAAGTTAAAGATGGTAAATTAGTCGTTAACGGTAAAGCAATTCGTGTTACTGCTGAACGTGATCCTGCAAACTTAAAATGGAACGAAGTTGGTGTTGATGTTGTTGCTGAAGCAACTGGTTTATTCTTGACTGATGAAACTGCTCGTAAACACATCCAAGCTGGTGCTAAGAAAGTTGTTTTAACTGGTCCTTCTAAAGACAGCACTCCAATGTTTGTTATTGGTGTTAATGATAAAGATTATGCTGGTCAAGATATTGTTTCTAACGCTTCTTGTACAACTAACTGTCTAGCGCCTTTAGCTAAAGTTATCAACGATAACTTTGGTATTGTTGAAGCATTAATGACAACTGTTCATGCAACAACTGCAACTCAAAAAACTGTAGATGGTCCATCTCATAAAGATTGGCGTGGTGGTCGTGGTGCTGCTCAAAACATCATCCCTTCATCAACCGGTGCTGCTAAGGCGGTAGGTAAAGTTATCCCTGAATTAAACGGTAAATTAACTGGTATGGCTTTCCGAGTTCCTACTCCAGACGTTTCTGTTGTTGACTTAACTGCTCGTTTAGAAAAGCCAGCTAAATATGAAGATATCTGTAAAGCAATCAAAGCCGCTGCTGAAGGTCCAATGAAAGGCGTTCTTGGCTATACCGAAGATGATGTTGTTTCTACTGATTTCTTAGGTGAAGTTTGTACTTCAGTATTTGATGCTAAAGCTGGTATCCAATTAAGTGATAACTTTGTTAAACTTGTTTCTTGGTATGACAACGAAGTAGGTTATTCAAACAAAGTATTAGATTTAATCGCAGTTATTTCTAAAAAATAATTGATATTTAACTTTGTTTATAAGGCGGCCTTAGGGTCGCTTTTTTTATGCTCTTATTTTAGAGAGATTTTTAGCTTTTTTTAGAGACAAAAAAAAACGCTCACTTTGTGAGTGAGCGTTTTTCTAATATGAAATGCTAAAGTTTCAATTAGATTACAACGACTTCAGCAGCTGCAGGTCCACGAGGGCTATCTTGGATAGCAAATTCAACTTGTTGTCCTTCAGCTAATGTTTTAAAACCATCACCTGAAATAGCTGAAAAGTGAACAAATACATCTTTACTTCCATCCGCAGGGGTAATAAAACCAAAACCTTTACTTTCATTAAACCATTTTACTTGGCCTGTTTTTTTATTCATTTACTAGACATCCTAACAATAATTAATAATTAGCCATTACGACCGTATGGGTTTTAACATCGTGTTAATAATGTAACTAAAAGCCAAGATAATGTGCTTAATAATACATTATTGTGGTTCGTTGTTATTCACTATTTTGTACTTTGTTGTTTACCCAGTGATATTACCGCATAAATTATAATCAAAAGCAAGATGTGAATAATAATTTTTTTTTATAAAAAAAAAAGTTTTATTGAATTTTCAGGAAATTATTTTTTAATTGATAAAAGTCAAATTTTAATCGCTGAAATTTTAATTGATTTTTAAAGTCACTAAAAAATTATGAAAAATAAAAAAGCCATAAAATAATATTTATGGCTTTGATAAAAATATTTTTTATTGAACTTTATTTATTTTTTGCTCGTTCAAATGACTCAATAATTTCTTTACGGGCTGCATTAGCGTTATCCCATCCGTCAACTTTCACCCATTTACCTTTCTCTAATGCTTTGTATTGTTCAAAAAAGTGTTTGATTTGTGATTTGAGCAATTCAGGCAAATCATCAACATCTTTAATGTGATCATATTCTTTTGATAGTTTGCTGTGGGGTACTGCAACTAATTTTGCATCTTGACCTGCTTCGTCTGTCATTTTTAATACACCAACTGGGCGGCAACGAATAACTGAGCCTGGTTGTAATGGATATGGCGTTGGGACTAATACATCAACTGGATCGCCATCTAATGATAATGTGTGATTAATATAACCATAGTTGCATGGATAAAACATTGCTGTAGCCATAAAACGGTCAACAAATACAGCGCCAGTGTCTTTATCAACTTCATATTTAATTGGATCTGCATTGGCTGGAATTTCAATCACAACGTAAATATCATCTGGTAATTCTTTACCTGCTGGTACATTTAAAAGTCCCATTTTTGTATCCTCTATCTAAGTTTATATAGTGTTTGTGAATAATAAGCGGCACATTATAAAGATTATTCAGTGTCGCTCAATTCTTTTAAATATTGAAAAATTTGTCTTGCCGTTTTGGTTGGCTTGTTTGTTTCTTGCTCTTTTTTTGCTAAACGGGCTAAGGTTCGTAATTGCTGACGATCAGCAGTTGGGTACAAACCGATAATATTTTCGGCATCGCCAGTTGCAATCAATTCATCACGAAGTTTTTCAAGTTTGTGAAACAGGGCGATTTGCTGATTATGGCGATTTTTAAGTTTATCAAGTGCTTGACTAATTGGGTCAATATCTCGGTTACGCAGCAGTTTACCAATGTATTGAATTTGGCGGCGATACCCTTCTTTTTTTATTTTCTGCGCAAGTTCAATTGCATAAGAGAGATCTTCATCGAGAGGAATTTTTTCAAGTTCGTTTTTGCTTAGCTTGACAAGTTCAATCCCTAATTTTTTTAAAACTTCAGCATCACGTTTAATTTCACTTTTACTAACGTAGATGATTTCGTCATCTTCAGTGTCAATAGCGAAGTTGGGTTCTAGATTTGTCTCTTGATTATGATTCATGTTATTTCTTTTGTTAACTATTGTGTAATTCTAGCTTATTATAACGTATCGCTAGCAGAATTGTAGAAAATAATAAAATGAGTATTGAACAGATTAAAAAAGAAGCTTTAAATCAAAAAGAAACTTTATCGGCAATTGTTGCTAATGCTATTGAGCAAGCAAAGTCACGTGTTGATGAAGTTGAGGTATCGATTAATAAGTCAACAGGTATTAATGTTAGCACTCGCATGGGTGAAACCGAGAATGTTGAATTTAATAGTGATGGTGCGTTATCTATTACTGTTTATCAAAATAAACGTAAAGGGAGTGCTTCTACCAATGATTTGTCTTCTCAGGCTATTTTGCAAACGGTGAATATGGCGATTGATATTATGCAATATACTTCGCCAGATCCTTGTTCAGGTTTGGGTGATGTGAGTCAAATGGCATTTAATCCACCCGATTTAGATTTATTTCATCCTAGTGATTTGAACGTTGATAATGCCATTGAGCAGGCTAAACAAGCCGAATTAACTGCGTTAAATCATTCCAAATTGATTAATTCTGATGGCGGTTATTTTAGTAGTCGCTATGGCGTTTATGTTTATGGTAATAGTTTGGGGATGTTGCAAGGTTATTGCGCAAGTTCACATTCACTTTCATGCTCAGTTATTGCTCAACAAGCAGGGCAGATGGAAAGTAATTATGCTTATACTTCATCACGTGATTATAGTCAGCTCAAGTCTGCTGATTGGGTTGGTGTGCAGGCAGCTGATAGAGCGATTTCACATTTAGGCGCTAAACAGATCGCAACAATGCAAACTCCAGTGTTATTTAGTGCTGAAGTTGCCGTTGGACTCATTAGGCATTTAGTGGGGGCCATAAGTGGCGGTGCCATTTATCGTAAATCTTCTTTTCTTTTAGATAGTGTAGGGAAGGAGATTTTTCCTAATTGGGTAACTATTTATGAGGATCCTTTTATTTTAAAAGGCGTTGGATCATCGCCTTTTGATAGTGAAGGGACAAAAACAGTTAAGCGCAATATTGTTGAGCAAGGTGTGTTGCAAACTTATTTGTTAGGCAATTATTCAGCTCGTAAATTAGGCTTAAAATCGACTGGGCATGCAGGTGGGATTCATAATTGGTTTGTATCGCCAAGCCATGCAAATGCTAGTTTTGATGAGATGCTAAAAAAATTGGATAAAGGTGTTTTGGTGACTTCGTTAATGGGGCAAGGTGTTAATAGTGTGACTGGTGATTATTCGCGTGGAGCTACAGGATTTTGGGTTGAGAATGGAAAAATTCAATATCCAGTTAGTGAAATCACCATTGCTGGTAATCTTAAAGATATGTATAAAAATATTGTGGAAATTGGAAACGATATCGAAACCAGAACAAGTATTCAATGTGGCTCAATTTTGATTGATAATATGAGTATAGCGGGGAAATAAGGATTAGCATGGCTGATTTGTTAAAAAGTACTTTTTTTCAAAAACTAATTGCATGGATGCCCGGATTAGGCAGTTTATTACAGTATAAACGAGAATATCTTAATTTTGATATTAAAGCTGGTTTATCAGTTGCAGCTGTTTCGTTACCTGTGTCAATTGCTTATGCTGAATTGACTGGTGTTGGCGCTATAGCTGGACTGTATTCGACCATTTTGCCTTTAATTGTATATGCGTTTTTTGGTTCTTCTAAACAATTGATTGTAGGACCTGATACAGCAACTTGCGCTGTAGTTGCCGCTGTTGTGTTACCTTTAGCGGCTAATGATCCAATATTGCGCTGGCAATTAGTTATTATATTAACAATAATGATAGGCATTTGGTGTATCATTGCTGGAAAGTTACATCTTGGTGCTTTAGCCGACTTACTTAGTCAGCCTATTTTAATTGGTTTGCTTAATGGCATATCAATTACCATTATGGTCGATCAGTTAGCCAAGACCTTAGGCTTTAGCTACGATTATTCTTATTTGATTGAGCGAATAGTCTATTTCCCTTTTAAATTGTCAGAAATTCATATAGGCACTGCACTCGTTTCGTTTTTTACTTTGTCTATTTTAATTGCCTTAAAGCGATTAAAACCTCTATATCCTGCACCTTTATTAGCTGTTATTGTCATGACGTTTTTTTCGTGGGTATTTAATTTTGAATATTTTAATATTCGTATTATTGGTAATGTTAGCAGTGATTTTATTCCTACCGAGTCATGGCTTGATTTTGATAAAAGATTAATGCGTGATTTAGTTGTTCCTTCACTTAATATTGCTATCATCTGTTTTGTTAGTATGATGATAACTGTACGCAGTTTTGCATCAAAAAATAACTATGAAACCAATGCCGATGTTGAATTTAAAGCGTTAGGTATAGCTAATATTGTAGCAGGGTTATCACAAGGCTTTGTTGTTAGTGGTACATCATCAAGAACAGCTGTAAATGATGCAAATGGAGGTAAAACACAACTAGTTTCGGTTATTGCAGCAATATTAATTGGTATTGTGGTATTGTTTTTTCTTTCGCCTTTACAATATATTCCAACTTGTGTGTTAGGGGTGATTTTAATATATTCTTCAATTTCACTCATTAATTTTCAAACCATTGTTCGCTTTTTTAAATTTGATCGAGATGCTTTTTATTTGAGTTTGATAACACTCATTTCAGTACTTGTTATAGGGATTATTCCTGGTATGGCGTTAGCGGTACTACTGGGGTTATTTTTATTTTTGCGTCGGGTATTTAGACCAAAAGATCAATTACTAGGTGTTGATGAAAGTGGTCGGATTCATTCTATAAGCCAAAATGTGCAACCGATCAGTAATACAATGATTTATCGATTTAATTCTCCGCTAACTTATTTCAATATCGCTTATTTTAAGCGAAGAATTATCAGTTATATTGATGAGTCTAGTGATCCAATAAGCTATGTTATTGTCGATGCCATTCCTTGTTTTACTTATAAAGATGTGAGTGTGCTGTCGGGAATTGATGAATTAGTGAAGTCTTTAAAAGTAAGAAATGTTACCCTAATTTTATCTGGTCGGCGTAAAACACTTAAAAATTGGTTTAAACAGATGAATATTAAGCTTGATGATGAGTATATCGAGTTTGCTTATGATCTTTATTTTGCAGTTAAGTTAGCTCAAAGTAAGGGGCATATGGATAATAAAACTGATGATGAATCTGAACATTTATCATGACTTTTCATCAAATATGTAGTATTTGTTTTTAATTATCTGACATTTCTCAATTATTGACAGATAAAGTAATATTAATATGGACAATCGCCTACAAATTTAAGTACAATATTAGATCTTTCAAATAAAGTATTTTAGTAAAAAATTAGAGGTAAAAATGGCACGTGTAACTGTTCAAGATGCAGTAGAAAAAATTGGTAATCGCTTTGATCTCGTTCTTGTAGCAGCGAGACGCGCTCGTCAATTACAAGTGGAAAATAAATCACCACATGTTCCTGAAGAGAACGACAAAGAAACTGTTATTGCTTTACGTGAAATTGAAGATGGTCTTGTCAATAAACAGATTCTTGATATTGCTGATTTTCAAGCTCGTCAAAACAAAGAGGAAGAAACACGAGCAACACTTCATGAGTCGATTCTTCTCGAAAACACACCATCATACGAATAAGCTTTACAGGAATTGCTTATGCAATATTTTGATGGCTTAAAAGAGGTTGTAGCATCTTATCTTCCGTCTAAACAAGTCGAATTGATACAAGATGCTTATCTTTTTGCTAAAAATGCACATGAAGGGCAATTCCGATGTAGTGGTGAACCTTATATAACTCACCCAGTTGCAGTTGCAACATATCTAGCTGAGATGCGGCTTGATTATGAAACAGTTATTGCCGCACTTTTACACGATACTATTGAAGACACTCCTGTCACTTTTCAAGATATTACCGACAAATTTGGTAAACATGTTGCCATTTTAGTCGAAGGTGTCTCTAAACTTGATAAATTAAAATTCCGTAACAGGCAAGAAGCACAAGCTGAAAATTTTCGGAAAATGGTGCTTGCTATGACTGAGGATGTGCGTGTAATTTTAATTAAACTTGCTGATCGTACGCATAACATGCGTACACTTAGTGCTTTAAGACCTGATAAACGTCGTCGCATTGCTAAAGAAACCCTCGAAATCTACGCACCGTTGGCTCATCGTTTAGGTATCAATCACATCAAAACAGAACTTGAGATTTTGGGCTTTACAGCAATGCATCCAAATCGAGCTAAAGTGATTGAAAAAGTCGTTAAAACAGCGCGAAATACGCGAAAAGAGCTAATTCAACAAATTTTGTCTGAAATCCGTGGGCGATTACATGACGCTCATATTGATGCAGAAGTTACTGGTATCGAGAAAAATATCTATGTTATTTATCAAAAGATGAAACTACGTGAACAACATTTTCATTCTATCATGGATATTTACACTTTTAGAATTGTGGTAAATGATGTTGATGCTTGTTATCGTGCTCTTGGACTGGTACATAATTTGTATAAACCACGTCTTAATCGTTTTAAAGATTATATCGCTATTCCTAAAGCAAATGGCTACCAATCATTGCATTCATCGTTAATAGGCCCTCACGGTACACCAGTTGAAGTCCAAATTCGTACCGAAGATATGGATCAAATGGCAGAAATGGGTGTTGCTGCTCATTGGGCATATAATGCAGTTGATGAATTAAACAATACTACTGCGCAAATTAAAGCTCAGCGCTGGATGCAAAGCCTGTTAGAATTGCAACAAAGCGTAGGGAATTCTTTCGAATTTATCGAAAACGTTAAATCTGATTTGTTTCCTAAAGAGATTTACGTTTTTACTCCCAAAGGACGTATTGTGCAATTACCAGAAGGAGCAACAGCAGTTGATCTTGCTTATGCAGTCCATTCTGATATTGGTTATCAATGCATTGGCGCAATTGTTGATCGTAAACCTTATCCTTTATCACAACCATTAAGCAGTGGGCAAACAGTTGAAATTATTACCTCTCCTGAAGGTCATCCTAATGCTAGTTGGTTAAATTTTGTGGTTAGTGCTAGAGCGAAGTCGCGTATTCGTCAGGCGCTTAAAACTCTTAAGCGTGAAGATGCAATTGAATTGGGTCGACGTTTATTGAATCTTTCGTTAGTTAAATCTGGCGGTATTAATGGACTGTCAGAAAGCCAAAAGGCTAGAGTGGTTGAGTTAGCCAAATTGTCCAATTTTGATGATGTCTTAGTCGAAATCGGATTAGGTAATATTATGAGCCATTTTATTGCCAAAGGTTTAGAACATAAAGCGCTGCTGCAAAATAAATCAGAGTCAAATAAAACTCTTGTTATTACTGGCAGTGAAGGCGTTTCTGTTACATTTTCTAAGTGTTGTCATCCGATTCCTAATGATCCTATTGTTGGGCATGTTAGTCCAGAGAAGGGGTTAATTGTGCATCATGAATCTTGTCGAAATGTTACTGGTTATCAAAATAATCCAGAAAAATATATTTCACTTAAATGGGCTCCGGATATTTCTCAACGTTTTGTTGCTGAAATTTGGCTCGATATTTTAAATACTCAAGGTTCTTTGGCGCATATACTGTCAATTATTAATGATGAAAATACTCGCTTGCAATGGTTAAATACCGAAGAAAAAGATAGGCAGATTTATACTGTTATTCTACAGATAGAAGTAAAAAATACCCAGCAACTTAATGAATTAATTCGTAAAATGTTACTACAACCTGATGTAGTAAGTGTTAAACGAAATATAAATTAGTCATTATGATAAATCGTTTTTTTGACCATTTACCGTTGATAAAACTAACGGGAATTGGTGAAAGTCTAGAAAAAAAGTTCAATACATTAGGTATCTATACCGCTAAAGATCTGTTATTGCATTTTCCTTTACGTTATGAAGATCGTACTTCATCTTGCGCTATTGCTGACGCCAATATTGGTGAATTTACGACAATTGAAGGTGTTATTATTAAAAGCGAAATTGCTTTTGGTCGTAAACAAATGCTAGTTTGTTACGTTCAAGATGATTCTGGTATTGCAATATTACGATTTATGCATTTTACTGCCAGCATGAAGGCTTCGCTAATTAAAGGTAAGTGGATCAGTGCTTATGGTGAAATAAAACGTGGTAAAAATTATCTTGAAATAATTCATCCACAATTTAAATTAAAAACAAGTCGAGACGAAAAATCTACTACGTTAGAAGATGATCAAGAAAGATACACACCTATTTATTCAACTACTTATGGATTAACTCAGGCTGTGATTCGACGGTCAATTATGGCTGCGCTAATTTTGCTGAAAAATAATCCTTCAGAAGAAGTTTTACCTCCACAGCTAGCTTGTCAGTTTTTGTCGGCTTTTGATTCTTTAAATATTATTCACAATCCACCCATTGATACTGAGATTGAACAGTTGGAGTCGGGTGATCACCCAGCTATTAAGCGGTTTATTTTTGAGGAATTGATTGCTTATCATTTGAGTATGTTAATGATAAAAAAACATAATCAAAGACAGCAGGCACACTTGTTTTCCCCGACTCAACACTTGATTAACCCGTTTTTATCATCATTACCTTTCACGCCAACCCATGCTCAACAGCGAGTTGTGCAAGAGATTTATCTCGATATGGCAAAACCAGTACCTATGATGCGATTAATTCAAGGTGATGTTGGTTCTGGTAAAACATTAGTAGCAGCTTTAGCAGCGTTGAATGCAATTGAAAATGGTTGCCAAGTGGTTTTGATGGCACCAACAGAAATATTAGCCGAGCAACATTATAATAATTTTAGTACTTGGTTTGAGCCGTTGGGAATTAGTGTTGATTGGTTGTCAGGAAGATTAACCGCCAAAAATAAGCGACAGCGTTATGAGCGCCTTCAAAAGGGTGAAATTACTATGTTAATTGGTACTCATGCAGTATTTGTTGATAAAGTAGAATTCACCTCGTTAGGTCTTGTCATCATTGATGAACAGCATCGATTTGGTGTTAATCAGCGCCTAAGTCTTTGGGAAAAAGGAATTAAAGATCATCTTTATCCGCATCAATTAATTATGACAGCAACGCCTATTCCAAGAACATTAGCCATGACAGTCTATGCTGATTTAGATGTTTCTGTTATTGATGAATTACCTCCAGGAAGAACACCAATTAACACAGTTGTAATACCTAATAATCGCCGAGATGAAATTATTGAACGTGTAAATCAAGCTTGCTTAGCAAACCGCCAAGTTTATTGGGTGTGTACTTTGGTCGAAGAGTCCGAAATACTTGACGCACAAGCGGCTGAAATGCTGGTTGCAGAATTGCAAATGCGTTTGCCGCATTTAAATATTGCGTTAGTGCATGGTAAAATGAAGTCTGATTTAAAACAATCAGTTATGCAAGAGTTTAAAGCAGGAAAAATTCAACTGCTGGTTGCTACAACAGTTATTGAAGTTGGTGTTGATGTTCCTAATGCTAGTTTAATGATTATCGAAAATGCAGAACGTTTAGGTTTAGCTCAGTTACATCAGTTGCGTGGGCGAGTTGGACGTGGCACGGCAGTATCTCATTGTGTATTAATGTATCAAGCTCCTCTAAGTAAAGTTGCTCAAGCACGCATGAAGGTAATGCGTGAAAGTACTGATGGATTTGTTATTGCCCAAAAAGATCTTGAACTTCGTGGTGGTGGTGAAATTTTAGGGACTCGGCAAATGGGTACAGCTAATTTTAAAGTTGTTGATTTGATTCGCGACCAGCATTTGATTAGTGAAATTCAAAATATATCTTATGACATCCAAAAAAACCATCCACACAGTGCTGAACAATTAGTTGATTGTTGGCTTCCAAATCGTGAAAAGTATATTAATGCATAAAACTTAGCTGATTTTTTCTGATAAGTTTTGAAATTATCAATCTGAATCATATCTACAAATTGTGTAACGGTTTATTGCATAGTAATTTGATGTGTAGAATGTAGTCTTGTACCTTTAATTTAATATATTTACTTATTTTATATATCTGTTTATGTTCGCATGATGATTTGCGCTTTGCAGCATTGTGCCTATCGTGTAATATAGATAGTATTATAAAAAATGGAAAGAATTGCGAATATTGTATGAAATCAACTAGAAAATTACTCTCTATCTGTTTTGTTACATTGGCATTAGTAGGATGTGGATTAAAAGGTCCGCTTTATCATCCAGTTGAAAAAACAGCAATGCAACAAACAAAACTAACAACTGCTTCAATTCAATCTGGTTTATTTATTTAAATTGCATAATGGAATAACATGATGGATTTTTTAAATTATCAACAAAATCGTTTATTTGCCAATCAGATAGCGATAGCGGATCTTGCTAAGCAGTATGGTACACCATTATATGTTTATTCGGCCGAATACATAAGTAAACAGTTTTTAGAGTATGAACATGCTTTGGTTAATAATAAACATTTGGTTTGTTATGCGGTTAAAGCTAATAGTAATTTGGCTGTTTTGAGTTTACTTGCAAAACTGGGTGCTGGTTTTGATATTGTTTCACAAGGTGAGTTAGAACGAGTATTAAAAGCAGGAGCAGATCCTAAAAAAATTGTCTTTTCAGGTGTAGCTAAATCAATAGTTGAAATTGAACGTGCGCTTGAAGTTGGTATTAAGTGCTTTAATGTTGAATCTGAGGCTGAATTATACCGAGTTGATGAAGTTGCTAAAAGATTAGGTAAAATTGCACCGATTTCATTGAGAATCAATCCTGATGTGGATGCTAAAACACATCCTTATATTTCAACAGGTCTTCGCGAAAATAAATTTGGTATTAGCTATGAGTTAGCTTTAGATGTTTATCGAAAAGCAAGCTCATTAGCTAACATTAAAATCGTTGGTATTGATTGCCATATTGGCTCTCAATTAACTCAATTGTCACCATTTCTTGATGCTGCCGATCGTATACTCGCTTTAGTTGATAAATTGCAATCTAATAATATTGTAATTGAACATATTGATTTAGGTGGAGGTTTAGGGGTCTGTTATGATAACGAACAACCACCAACAGCATCGCAACTTGTAACCGAACTTAAGAACAAATTAGTTGATTATCCTGATATTGAAATTTTGTTTGAACCAGGGCGTTCGATTGTTGCTAATTCAGGGTTGCTAATTACTAAGGTGGAATATACCAAACACCAAGATAATAACCATTTTGCAATTGTCGATGCAGGTATGAATGACTTAATTCGTCCCGCTCTTTACGATGCTTGGATGAGAGTATTACCTGAAAAGCAACCACAAACTGGTGATGAATTTTTGGTCTATAATGTTGTGGGACCTATTTGCGAATCTAGCGATGTGTTGGCTTATCAGCGTGAGCTTTCGGTTAAACAAGATGATTTGTTGGTAATTTGTAGTGCTGGTGCTTATGGCTTTAGTATGGCATCAAATTATAATAGCCATTTACGACCAGCAGAAGTGATGCTTATTGATGATAAACAACATAAATTAATTCGCCAACGTGAATCCTTCGATGATTTATGGCGAGGTGAAGTAGTTTTATAATATTTAACAGGTTATTGAATGCTTAATTATAATAGCATTCCTCTTTTAGTTGATGTTGGTAAACAGTTTAGACTAAAAGTTAAAAATAAAAACATGTTTGACAACAGAAGGTAAACTAGCGATGAACTTTTCAAAAATGCATGGACTCGGAAATGATTTTATGGTTATTGATGCTGTGACGCAAAATGTTCATCTTTCGACAGAAATGATTAAACGTATGGCAGATCGATATACTGGTGTCGGGTTTGATCAACTTCTTATTGTTGAGCCACCTTATGTACCAGATAGTGATTTTCATTATCGTATTTTTAATTCAGATGGTTCTGAAGTTGAGCAATGTGGTAATGGGGCTCGCTGTTTTGCACGTTTTGTTCGTTTAAAAGGCCTTAGCCGAAAACGAGTGTTAAAAGTTAGTACCATGAAAGGCAATATTGTTTTAACCGTAAATGATGATAATACTGTGCGTGTTAATATGGGACAGCCTATTTTTGAACCTAACAAAATTCCTTTCAAAGCTATAAAAGAAGAAAAAACTTATATAATCCGAGCACAAGAACAGACTATATTATGTGGTGTTGCATCTATGGGCAATCCTCATTGTGTTGTTCAAGTCGATAATATTGTAACCGCAGAAGTGGCAACACTAGGTCCATTATTAGAGCAGCATGAACGTTTTCCTGAACGTGCCAATATTGGATTTATGCATATTATTGATCGCAATAACATTAATTTACGTGTATTTGAACGTGGGGTTGGCGAAACACAAGCTTGTGGTACTGGTGCCTGTGCCGCAGTAGCAGTAGGCATCAATCAAGGATTATTAAACCAACAAGTTAATGTCAATTTACCTGGTGGCAAATTATTAATTGAATGGAAAGGTGGAAATCAACCACTTTATATGACTGGACCTGCTACACATGTATATGATGGTTTTATTGCTACTTAACTTTAACATCCCCCCCAATAGACTCTAAAACTTGTTGACAGAAAATAACAAGGCAAAAAACCTTCAGGTGGGATATTGATTTTATTTAAGTTTTTATCTTTAACCGAAAAGAAAACAGTAGAAACATGTGATAACACGGTAATACAATAGACGCTAATTATGGTTGGTAAAAATACACAAAATTTAAGAGTAAAAAAAGCTCGGCAATCGTCTTCATCATTAAAATTGAATGATGAAATCGTTTGTCAATATATTATTGATAATCCAGATTTTTTTATGAGAAATGCCCGGTATGTTGAGTGTATGCGAGTGCCTCATCCTGTCAGGGGAATGGTTTCTTTACCAGAATGGAACATGGCGCGTCAGCGCAATAAAATTAACCAATTAGAGTGCGAAATTTCATTATTATTGGAACATGCCAGTGCCAACGAATTGTTGTTTAATCAGCTAATGGATCTGCAAATTGAATTAATTAAAGCACAGGATCTAAATCAACTTATTGTTTTATTAAACACATGGGCTAAATCATTAGGACTTAGTGGTGCTTATTTATATCTTTTTGGTGACAAATGGTTGCTTAATGCGCCATCAAATTACCATCATATAGCTTTAGATTCATCACAATTTGATTTTATTCGTGTTAGACATTTCCAGTACAGTCAACAATATTTAGGTACATTAAATTCAACTGAGCTTGATTTTTTATTACCTGATGAACACGGTTATGTTGGCTCAGTGGCATTATCTTTGTTAGGTCGATTTGGTGATTTGGGGCTTTTAATGTTTACTAGTGCTAATTCCGAACATTATCAAGCAGGACAAGGTACATTATTACTTGAAAAAATGAGTGAAATTTTACCAATTTTAATTAGCAGATGGATTATGCGAACAAAATAAGGACATAGTATGATGCAGCCTAATAAAAATGATAATACGGCATTAAAGCTGCCTGTTGATCAATTTTTAAATTATCTAAAGTCAGAAAAGCAACTAAGCTTAAATACTCAGATTAATTATCGACGTCAACTTTATGCGCTTATTTCGTTGGCAAGTGAACTTGAAATCTCGAACTGGCAAAATTTGGATTCATCCGCAGTTAGATTGTTAATCAGTCGTAGCAAACAGACGGGCTTACAAGCAAGAAGCTTATCATTAAGACTTTCTGCTTTGCGTAGTTTTTGTGATTGGATGGTAAAAAACGAGCAGCTTACCGCTAATCCAGCTCGAGGCGTGCTAAATCCAAAATTAGGTCAACACTTACCCAAAAATATTGATATTGACGAAATTAATCAACTGCTTGATATTGATCATAATGATCCGCTTTCTGTTCGTGATAGAACTATGCTTGAAGTTATGTATGGTTCAGGGTTACGCCTTTCTGAATTAGTCGGTCTTAACTGTCAAGAATTGAATCTTGTTGATGGTGAAATTCGCGTAATGGGTAAGGGGAATAAAGAGCGAAAATTGCCATTAGGTCGAGAATCTATCAAATGGATTAAACACTGGTTGTCAATGCGGAATTTCTTAACACCACAAGATGATGCTTTATTTATTTCCAAATTGGGTAAGCGTATTTCACCGCGAAATGTTGAAAAACGGTTTGCTCAGTGGGGAATCAAACAAGGGTTAAGCAGTCATGTTCACCCTCACAAATTACGTCATTCATTTGCAACTCATATGCTAGAATCAAGTGGTGATTTGCGTGCAGTACAAGAATTGTTAGGGCATGCTGATTTATCAACGACCCAAGTCTATACGCATTTAGATTTTTCGCATTTATCTGAAGTTTATGATTCAGCCCATCCACGCGCTAAAAGGGGAAAATAACGATGCACTTTTATCGATCTATTAATAAGATTAAAGCGTTTACTTTTGATCTAGATGATACGTTATACAATAACAGCATGATCGTTGAAAAAGCGGAAGACGAAATGATCAAAACTCTTCAAGGTTATGAACAATTACGCACACTTACTTTACCCGAATATTTTGCTGAAAAGCGTGCTGTACTTGCATCTGACCCTGAAATTTATCACGATGTTATTGTTTGGCGAATTCAAACCATTACATCGCTATTAAATAAAACTAATATACCAGCATCAAAATTTGCTGATGTCATCGATGAAGCAATGAGTTGTTTTAATGTTTGGCGGCACAAGATGAACGTTCCTGAATCAACGCATACACTATTAACTAAATTAGCCACTAAATATCCTTTGGCTGTTATTACTAATGGTAACGTTGATATTAACAAAATTGGCATAGGTGATTATTTTCAATTTTCACTACGTGGTGGTGAACATGGCCGTTCTAAACCTTTTCCTGAAATTTTTGATTTAGCATCTCACAAACTTAATATTCCATCACACTCTATTTTACATGTGGGTGACAATTTATTAACGGATGTTAATGGAGCTATTGATAACGGCTTTTTAGCTTGTTTTATTAATATTTATAATCAGGATATTTTTCAGCTTAATGATACTAGATGTTTACCTCACATCGAAATAACACAATTGCCAGAATTAGAGAATCTGCTATAATTAACCTCCTTATCTGTACAAATAAACAGTAAAATAAATGCAAAGATACGTTTCTTTAGTAGTAATGGAAATTTTTACCTAAGAAGCTTTGTCTTTATTTATATTCTGTTAGATCACAGTGGACAAACGTATTCGGAATATGATGAAAATATTAATAACTCTTTCAACAATAATGCTACTTGACGGTTTCTATTATCAAAATAGGTTTGCATGTAATGGAAATTAATAAATTATTATTAGATGGCCTAAACACAGAGCAACAAAAAGCAGTTACTACCGATAGTCAATATTCAATTGTTCTTGCAGGTGCAGGGAGTGGCAAAACGCGTGTTTTAGTTCATCGTATTGCTTGGCTTTGTATTGAAAAGAGTTATTCACCTGGCTCAATTTTTGCGGTTACTTTTACCAATAAAGCGGCTATTCAAATGCAAGAACGTATTCAAGCATTAGTCGGCGAGGGTTATTTTAATGGTATGTGGGTGGGTACATTCCATGGGCTTACTCATCGTTTGTTACGTATGTTTCCTGAGCAAGCTAAGTTACCGCCTAATTTTCAACTTATTGATACTGAAGATCAAATTCGGCTTATCAAGCGAATTTTTCACGAACTAAAAATCGACGAAAAACAATGGTCGCCAAAACAGTGTGCTGCTTTTATTTCTACTCAAAAGGAAAAAGGATTCCGAGCGGAAGATATTGTTCCTGAAGATCCTAAACAAGTGATGTGGCAGGCGATTTATCGAGACTACCAGACTATTTGCGATAGAGTTGGATACGTTGATTTTTCAGAATTAATCTTAAGAACGTATGAACTGCTTTGCCATAATCAAGACGTTTTAAATTATTGTCATCATCGTTTTTGTAATATCTTAATTGATGAATTTCAAGACACTAATAAGATCCAATATCGTTTGGTACAAAAACTGGCAGGTAATACAGCCAATGTAATGATTGTAGGCGATGACGATCAATCTATTTACAGTTGGCGTGGTGCTAATGCGGATAATCTCCAATTATTTATGAACGATTACCCTGAAACTGAAATTATTAGGTTGGAACAAAATTATCGTTCAACTGGTAACATTTTAGATGTAGCTAATAATTTAATATCTAAAAATCAGAACCGATTGGGTAAAAATTTATGGACAGATATAGGCGGCGGTGAACTGATTACGCTTTATATTGGTTTTAATGATATTGATGAGGCAAGATTTGTTGTCAGTCAAATAAAAAAGTTCCATGACGAAGGTGGAAAGTACGCAGATTGTGCGATATTGTACCGTAATAATGCACAATCACGTATATTTGAAGATACATTGTTGCAAGCGGGTTTACCTTATCAAATTTATGGATCTATTCGTTTTTATGAACGACAAGAAGTCAAATTAGCGCTTGCTTATTTACGGCTATTACATGACCACAATAATGACATGGCGTTTGAAGCTACAATCAATACCCCAACTCGAGGTATTGGTAATGTCACGCTAGATAAAATTAGATTGACTGCAAAGCAGTATAATATTTCATTATGGGATGCATGTATAATGCTAATCCAAACCAATGCTTTTACTGAACGGCAAAGCTCTGGGATTGGTCGTTTTTTGGAATTAATAGAATCAATTTTCGATAAAGTAGAGCTTAAACCATTTTATAAACAACTTGATATTATTATCAAATTATCTGGCATATTGCAAATGTATGAGCAAGAGCCTGGTATTAAAGGACAATCAAAGCTGGAAAATCTTGAAGAATTGGTATCGGCCGCTGAGCAGTTTTATCGCTTTAATGAAAATAACCTTATTCAAGATAAAGAAACGGGTAAGGCATTAACTGTGTTAGAATCATTTTTAGCATATACGTCATTAGAAAGCCGAGATGTAATTAGTGAACAAGATACAGTTCAACTAATGACTCTACATTCTGCCAAAGGTCTTGAATTTGATAATGTTTTTATTGTAGGACTAGAAGAGGGCATATTCCCAGACTTAAGATCTTCTCAAGACTTCGATAAACTTGAAGAAGAGCGTCGTCTTGCCTATGTTGGCATTACTCGAGCACGTAAGTATCTAACATTATCATTAGCTCAAATAAGGCGTCTATATGGTCGTGAAGAACGTAATTTACCTTCACGCTTTTTATCTGAATTACCCATTGATAAATTAAATGAAATTAGTTATCAAGGAACAATGTCGCCTGAAAAAATAAAGTCTCCTCCTAAAAAGAAGCCTCAATGTGATGGTTACAAATTAGGTCGTAAAGTGTTACATAAACGTTTTGGTGAAGGAACTATTGTTAATCTTGATGGCGAAGGTGATCATAAGCGAGTACAAATAGCTTTTGTTAATGAAGGTATAAAATGGCTAGTAGTTAAATTAGCAAATCTTACTTTATTGTAGATTTCTTTTAAGTAAAATTTGTGACTACTTTCTTGAACGGGAATTAATTGTTAAACTAATTCCCATTTTTTATATATTATAGCTCAGCTTGTTCTTTTACAGATTCAGAAAAAATCTGATTAAACGACTTGTCGGTACGATTACAAATCCAATTATTATCGATGTAATCAAAATGATAACCTTGTTTTTGAGTGGCTAACCATACCTGAAAGAGTGGTTCTTGGGTATTAATGATGATTTTACTGCCATTGGGAAAACTAATGGTGATAACATTGCCGTTTGTTTCATAATCTAAATCGATGTCATGCTCATTTACATAATTATCCAAGAATAGTTCGATTTTGTTGAATAACTGTTCGGTAATGGTATGAAATTGTGTGATATTCATAAAGAGATATTCATTCAAATAAATAATAGAGCGATATTAACATAAATGAATATACTCCGCCACAGCAAGGTGGCAAGAGTAAAAGTAGGTACTGATTTACTAATTAGCGAGTGGTAAGGAACAGGCAATAGTAAGTAGCTTATATTGCTCGTTATCATGAGTGATAGCTATCCAACGGTTTGCTATCTCAATTGTGTTGACTAATTTTCCATCACCAAAATTATTTTCGATTGTTCTAAGCTTTCCTTTTGCTAACTCCATTTTGTCGCAATTGGCATAATATTCGATCCTTATGGAATGATAAGGTGTCTCTGTACCATCATCATTTTTTTGTACCAATGCTGGGCTATAATTAGTCACTTCACTAAATACACGAATTTTGGAGTTGAAAGGGTGAAGGTTGATCGATTTTCTATCTAAAAATGAATAGCCAATAGTATTATTGTCGTTAGTTTTTGATGTTGGAATGAATTGTTCTCCTACTCTTGGATCTTTTAAACTTTCAACAGAAGTATTTTCATTTGCTTTTGTATCGATATTAGCTTTTTCCTCTGAGGCATGGCTGAATGCTGCAAAAGAAAAGAGAATTAAAAATAAATTGACCTTTTTCATTTAAATTTTTTCTCCATCTTTTGAGTTAGCTTCTGTAGGATTAGTTTGTGATTGATTTTGTTGTTTTTCTTTTTCTTTTTGCATTTTTTCTTGGTTTGCTTTAATTCGCTCTTGCAGTTCAGCTTCTTGTTTTTCGATGATTGGTTTTAGATCTGGGCGAGCCGTAAGAATTGTTTCTTTTTCTAAATCGCCTTGAATAGAACAAAAAATACTACTTTGATTATTAGCAGAAGATTCTAGATAAAGTGCTTTATTAATTGTACCAAACTTTGGAATAACACCATCGATGGCATAAATATCATCTTCCCATGTTTTAGATTTTGATTTTTTATCATAAATTTTAGCATTTGCTATGTAAGTGTTTTGGCTATAATGCAACCATTTAATATTGCTTAAAGCACTTTTAATTTCATCTTGCTTGTTATCAAAGATAAATCCCCAATAAAGAAACTGACCAGATAAAGTAGTTGAAATATAAATATTTTGATAGCCAACAATTTCTAAACCATGATACTTAAGTGGTTTTTTAAACATGACTTTATTTTTGTCGGGTTTTTGAATAGATTCAACAGGAATATAAGTTACATTATCGGGAGTGGTTGCTAAATCAACGTATTGATTTATTGACTCTTGGTGTTTAGATAATTGTTCAAAAAACTGATTATCACATTGCAAAAATGTATCAATTACCTTATCTGTTTCATCCTGTATATTATTTGTTTGGGCAAAAGATACACAAGAAACGAATGATGCGCAAACTAGCACAGAAATTTTTTTGAGAAGCATGGCGAATTTCCTTGAACCACAATTATATTTCTTCTTTTGTAAAGGAAGATTGTAAAGTAATGTAAATATAAATGTCAATTGACATTATTTCAATTCTCAACAAAGACCATTAAATCACCGTTTTTAAAGGATATTTTAATCAAATCACTAATCGCTTTGTTTCTTAAACTCACAACTCCTCCTAGCGATAATGTGGCATCAATTAAGGGGTATTGAAAGCCTGTAATGGTTACACCAGTTACTTTCGAAAATGGCATTAGTGAAATAATATGATCTTTTACATTGGTTATTTCTTGATGATGTTTGGCAAAAAAGAAATGGCAATAATTATCATAAAAGGTAATTTGATACTGATGATAATATCTTATTGCAACAGAAATATTCCCCAAAAAGTGATCACTAGCATGACCACTAGCACCATAAACATCAAATGCTTTCACCCCTTTACCTGCTAAAAACAAAATTGCTTTTTCAAAATCAGTTTTATTTTGGTCAGGTGTATGAATAATTTGAGTTTTAGGTGGAATTGCTTTGTTAGGATTATAGCTATCTAAATCGCCAATAATAAAGTTTGGTTCGATTGACAAAGTCGACAGATAATTATGGTAAGCCCCATCTGTGCAAGCAATATAAGCATAATTATCCAAATGGTGAAAGTCATGTTGTGGTGGCTCGCCATTGATAAAGAGTAAAGCTCTATTTTGTGACATTACACTTTTTTCCTTTTGCTAATCTTATTGGTGAATCATAAAGCTAACGTATATGCCATGATAATAGCGTCTTCTTGTTTACCATTAGTTGTTGGGTAATAATTTTTTCTAATCGTTATTTGGTTAAATCCCAGCGTGTGATATAGCTTAATTGCTGCCGTATTTGATTGTCTGACTTCAAGCCAAAGTGTTGAGATTGGGCAGGGCGATTTTATCTTAATTAACGCATCTATTAAATGGTTAAGCAGCTCTCTTGCTAGTCCTTGCTTTCTAAAATCGGGATGTATTGCAATGTTAAATAAATTTGCTTCATCTACTACATGTTGGCAAATACAAAACCCAACTATTTGGTTATTAATCGTTATTTTAAAATTGAGATAATGCTCACCTTGGTTTGAAAGGAATGTTTGTTTTGACCAAGGAATTGCATGGCAAATCTTTTCTAATTCAAAAGCTTTTTTTAAATCATGTTCTGTGAGGATGGAAATAGTTTTCATATTGACATAATTGTTGCCATAGTAGGCGTTTTTGTTGTGGTGCTTTTGCAAGCTGATTTAAACTGGTTGTTTGAATAGTTAATGGGTTAACCCATGACTCATCCAAGGTAATATCAATAAACCAAATTACTGTTTTAATTTCATGAGCAGGAATAATTAATTGTTGTGGAGTTAAAAACAATACTTGTTCTTCAGTTAGATGGATAGCATTTAAAATATCATAATAGATTTTTTGTGTTGGTTTTTGTTCTGCAACTACAATCATTCTAATTTCTTCACTTATTTGTGACGCTATTTCACCTTTGAAAACATTAGCATTCCTCAAAACGTATTGAGTTATATTGCACTGTTTTAGGTACCAATCTTGCTGTGTCATTATTGACTTACTGTTTTTTATTAGAGATTAAAGATAGTTAATTGTATAATCAATGCATCAATTTATAAAGGTTTTTCATTGAGGAAATATGGCAACATCTGCTTTTACTCCAGCAAGTCAAGTACTTGAGCGTCACCAAACATTTTTTAACGATAAAAATGTGTTGATAGCTGGTGATATTCAGGATAGTTATCCATCTATTATGTCGGCAAATCAAGTTAAGATTCATTGCACACAATTTCATACTTATTTACGTCTAAAAGCTAGTGCACGAGGCAATTACACCTATTTTTCATTATTGCCCGAAGCGGATTTTTACGTTGGAATGAATACGTTGATTTACTATTGGTCAAAAACTAAAAACGAAGCACAATTTCAGCTTTCTTATTTATTACATAATATGCCAAAAGACAGTGATATTTTTATCATAGGTGAAAATAGAACAGGTGTAAAAAGCGTGGAAGCTTTATTGAGTGATTTTGGTACAATTCAAAAAATCGATAGCGCGAGACGTTGTGGTTTATATCATTTTCATGCAGATAGCCGTTTAGCATTTGATCTTGATGAATGGTGGTTAAGTTATCATTTAACTATTGAAAATCAGAATATTGAAATCAAAAGCTTACCTGGTGTTTTTAGCCAAAAAGGGTTAGATGCTGGTAGTGAATTACTGTTAAATGCATTGATGGATCGTACTGATATTATTAAAGGTAATGTATTAGATGTGGGATGTGGTTCGGGCATTTTGTCCACGGTGCTAGGTAAATTAAACCCTGATATAGCACTAACGTTATCTGATGTAAGCTGTGCAGCAATTGAATCAAGTAAAGCCACGTTAAACCATAATCATGTTAATGCCACAGTAGTAGCGAGTGACGTTTTTTCAAATCTAAATGATAAATATCATCTTATTGTTTCGAATCCACCTTTTCATGATGGTAAACAAACTGATTACACGGCTGTTAATACGTTAATCAAAGAAGCAAAAAAACACCTAAAATTAAATGG
The DNA here is from genome assembly GCF_001690415.1 of Gilliamella sp. Imp1-1. Classification (NCBI taxonomy): domain Bacteria; kingdom Pseudomonadati; phylum Pseudomonadota; class Gammaproteobacteria; order Orbales; family Orbaceae; genus Gilliamella; species Gilliamella sp. Imp1-1. Next base: position 10,497 of record NZ_LZHK01000054.1, on the reverse strand, counting down.
TTATTTGTGCATTGTGGCAAATTCATTTTTACCGTATCAAACCATTTTAGATGAAACATTCAAAAGCGTTGAAGTGATTGCCCAAACGACGAAATTTAAGGTTTATCTAGCAAGCCATTAATAAGTGCTGTTTATTTTGTTTAAAAAAATAGGGCGATGTTATCGCCCTAGGTATAAAATTTAAATATTTAAAAACAAACTGATTTCACTATTCTTGATATCATATCTGGATTAAGAGAGAGCTTCTTTTAATGCCTGCATTTCATTATAGGTAAAATCACAGCGCATAAATTCTTGGTCAAGAAGAATAGGAACAGAGTTGCTTTCTCCAACTACGGCCAACACATTACATTTATTTCTAATCTTATCACCTATAATGATTGGTCCACCGTTTGAGTCTTTATTAAAATTGGCTGCATATTTAGCATTTATTCCTTGTGCATTGCTTGCACGATATAAGGCAGTTATTATTTTACCATAAGAGACTAGTTCAACTGGTACAATAACAGGTGTTAATTTTTGCCCGTTAATTTCCTTGATAACTTTTATCATTTTATGTGTTCTTAAGAAACATCCTAAACTCATCCATGTAACCAACAACAACAAAAGAATAAGACCAGTAGTAGTCAAAAATACAGTCCGCATATTATCAATAGCTAAATTGATTGTTACTAGTGATGGATCATCGGTTGAAGCGACAGTTACAACTTGATAATTTCCTTTTTTCCCCAAATGAAAGTATAATCACGCTTAATAACTTGTCCTGTATCAGTGGTAATTTTTACTGAACAGTTATCAACCATACGTCTTGCACGACATGTTCCTTCTACATCATAGTCAACCACAACTGGATTCTGTGATATTTTATAATCATCAATTAATCCAGGATAATTTCTTATGGCCATAAATAAAGCTAACGCAAAGAGAAGTATTGCTGCAAGTAATCTTCTTATTTGATGTAATGAGCTTTCTTGCTTTAACTTCATGACTTTTAAAGGGCGAGTTGGAAATACTTCTACTAATTTATTCATCAATGCCATTTTATCAATATACTTCTTATTAAAAATAAAAATTTCATGTCTAAAGGCTAAAATTGTGAATTTAAAAGCTAACCTTTAATCACAATAAAACAAATAATTTATTTGTTATTTTTTATTAAATTAGACTAAATATTAACATAATATTTACTTTGTAGGAATTACTCATATTGTTTACAGCAATTTGACAAACGACTTCAAATTAAATAACCCTAGAAAACTGCTGCTGCCTTGCCATTTTTCGCATATAAATATCAAAGCACATACAAATATTGCGTATCAATAAATGTCCTTTAGGTTGGACTTCGATTATATTGTTATTGATTGTCACTAATCCATCTTTTTGCAATGGCGCCAGTAATTTTAAATCTTCAGCAAAATAATCATCAAATTGAATTTGGTATTGTTGTTCAATAACATTTTTATCTAAATGAAAATGGCAGATAAGCTGTTTTATCACATCACGACGAATCTTATCGTCACGATTTAAGGTGAATCCTTTCCATAATCCATGTCCTTTTTGCTCAACCTGAGTTTGATAGATTTTTAGATCTTTTTGATTTTGCGCATAACTATCACCTAACATACTAATGGCCGACACACCAAGTCCAAGTAAATCAGCATCGCCTTGAGTTGTATACCCCTGAAAATTACGATGCAATTTATTTTCTTGTTGAGCAATAGCTAATTCATCAGAGGGCTTAGCAAAATGATCCATACCGATAAAGTGATAACCAGCTTTGGTTAACTTTTTAATGCTAGTTTGTAGGATCTGCAATTTTTGATTGGCATTAGGCAAATCATCATCTTTAATTTTTCGTTGGGCAGCAAAACGGCTTGGTAAGTGGGCATAATTAAATACACTTAAACGATCGGGAGAAATATCAATCACTTTATTGAGCGTTTCGGCAAAACTTTCAATGGTTTGTTTTGGTAGGCCATAAATTAAATCTAAACTAATTGAGTGAAAATTATTTTTACGTGCTTGATTAATAAGAGACCGTATTAATGTTTCATCTTGTTCACGATTAATTAGGCTTTGGATTTCGTGATTAAAATCTTGAATTCCCATACTTAGCCTATTAAAACCAACACTTGCTAAATGGTCAATTGTTTGTGGTGTTATTTCACGCGGATCAATTTCGATGGATAGTTCGGCATTAGCAACAAAATTAAAATGCTTTTTTAACGAGGTAATCAATCGAGTAATTTCAGCATCGTTTAAAAAAGTTGGTGTACCTCCTCCCCAGTGCATTTGTGTTACCGCGCGATGTTTAAATAATTTTGCGCGTTCGGCAATTTCAATATCTAAAATGTCAAGGTATTTGGTAACTTTTTGTGTTTGGCGAGTAATAAGCTTATTACAACCACAGAAATAACAAAGCTTATGACAAAACGGAATATGCACATAAAGCGATAACGGTTTTGTGGGATAACGAGTTGCCGCCGATAAAAATTCTTGCTCATTAAATTTTTCGTTAAATTCAAGTGCAGTAGGGTAAGAGGTATATCTTGGGCCAGAATAATTATATTTTTCAATTAACGCTTGATCCCATAATTGCGTATCAGTCATGCTTTTTACTTCCGCTTATGTCTATCTTTAGTGTTGTTATTTTTATGATTTTTTACTATTTCTTTTTGTTGGTTCTTGATTTTGGTTTTAATTTTGATTCGATTAGTTTTATTTAAATATAACAATGTGCAAATCAATAACCCAAAATATAAACTTAACATAATTAATATTGGCACTATGAATTGCTCACTTTTAATTATTAATTGACTGAATAAAAGTAATGGATTCTAAGTTTAAATTATCAGTAGGAATATTACTTTTGGATGATATTCCTACTCATATCAAGACACATACTATCACGATTGCTAATTATATTTTCCTATTATTAGTTTCGTTTTAATAAACTAACAATATCTTCTTTCTTTTCGTCTAATTCATCAAAATCATCAAAGTCGTCATCAGTATAACCAAGCTCTTGCATCAGTTCATCGATACGATTCAATTTGCTATCAAGATAAATTTGTTGATCTTTAGTGAGTTTGGCTTTTTGCTCGACTAGATCAAGTAACATATCTAATTTTGGATCGTTCTCTAATTGTTCTAATTCTTGTTGAGGTGATAAAATCGTTTTAATTGTTTTAGATTGTTTAACAGGTTTTTCTATATTGTTAGAATCTTCAACAATTAAAGAAATAGGTTTTTTGCTCCCCACTCTTGGATCTTTGGTTGTTTTTGTCGAATTTTTATTATTATTTAGTTTATTAAAGCGAGAGCCACTTGGTAAACCTTTGTGTTTGCGTTTACGCTTCAGTTCCCGAGATTCTTCATTAATCTCTTGACGGCTTTTTTTAGCTTTCTGTTTTGATTTATTTTTTAACATAAAATCTCTGTCTAATATTAGGGTTAATCATTTTACAAACGTATTTTATCAGTAAGTCCAAAATATAGCTATGATGAAGACGTCATGCTAATTTAAGATTGTAAAAAAATAAATTTATGTATAATCTGAGCCGAATAAATTTGTTAGACCGAATTAGAGAACAATAAAATGAAAAATCACTTAAGCCCTTATCTGAAATTCAATCGTCAAGAATGGGCTAGCTTACGTAATACGGTACCAATGACTTTAACAGCAGAAGAATTAGTTTCGTTACAAGGTATTAATGAAGATTTATCCATGGATGAAGTGAGTGAAATTTATTTACCTTTATCTAGATTACTTAATTATTACATCAGCAATAATTTTAATCGGCAAGCTATTTTATCTAAATTCTTAGGTAAAAGTCAAAAAACACCTTACATTATTGGTATTGCAGGCAGTGTTGCTGTAGGTAAAAGTACTACCGCTAGAGTACTACAAGCATTATTAACCCGTTGGCCTGAACATCGCAAAGTATCTTTGGTAACAACTGATGGTTTTTTATATCCAAATAGATATCTTGAAGAACATGGAATAATGAATAAAAAAGGGTTTCCTCAGTCTTACGATATAAAAAAATTGCTTAATTTTGTTGCTGATATAAAATCAGGACAGGCACAAGTTAAAGCACCAGTTTATTCTCATTTAGTTTATGATATTGTCGAAGATGAAGAAATCGTTATTGATAGTCCTGACATTTTGATTCTTGAAGGTTTGAATGTACTGCAAAGTACACTGAATTATCCACAAGCGAATAACCGAGTTTTTGTTTCGGATTATGTCGATTTTTCAATTTATGTTGATGCTGATATGTCATTATTACATGATTGGTATGTAAATCGGTTTTTAAAATTTAGGGAGGGTGCATTTAGCGATCCTAACTCTTATTTTAATCACTACTCAAAACTTCCAGAACATGAAGCTACAAATATTGCTAACCGTATTTGGCGAGAAATTAATGAATTAAATTTAGTTGAAAATATTTTACCTACAAAAGAACGAGCGAACCTTATTCTAACTAAAGGTAAAGATCATAAAGTCAATTGTGTTCAATTAAGAAAATAAAATTAAGGAAAAATTCGTATGAAATCAGTAATTCGGTTAGTAAGTAAATTGAGTGTCATTACGTTAGCTATCTCATTATCATTTGGTGCTTATGCTTCAAATGAACAACTAAAGGGACTTACGTGTGAAAGCAAAAAACAGGCTATTGAAAAACAGATTGATTATGCTAAAAAAAATAATAATTCTCATCAAATCCAAGGGCTTGAAAAAGCATTACGTAACTTAAATAAGCATTGTTCAAATGATGATTTAGAAGCCAAATATAAAAAAGAGATTAACGAAAAATCAAATAAAGTGGCTGAAAGAACTAAAGAATTAGAACAAGCAAAATCAAAAGCGAAAGCGAAAGATAAAGATAATGAACAGAAAATTGTCAAACAACAAACAAAATTAGCTGATGCTGAAAAAGAACTTAATGAAGCTAAATCTAAATTATCTGATTTTTATAAAGAATTGGGAGCGAAATAAACGATAACAGGCAGAGTATTTCCCGATTCTTGATTTATTTACTCTTCAACGATATTTTATTATTAACACCATCAATAGTTATTGTTGACGGTGTTAGTTTTACATTTTTTATAAATCTATTGTCATACTAGACTTTTTAAAGCAAAAAGAGTATGGTGTGCACCTTGTTACGTGGTTCGTGAACCTCCCACGCTAAAAAACTAAGGAAAAATAATGAGTAAAATTACACTACTAGGCGATCAGTCTGTTCGCTATCCAACAACCTATTGTCCTGAAATACTCGAAACGTTCGATAATAAACATCCGAATAACGATTATTTTGTTAAATTTAATTGCCCAGAGTTTACTAGTCTTTGTCCTATCACGGGGCAACCTGATTTTGCGACAATTTATATTTCGTACGTACCCAATATTAAAATGGTCGAAAGTAAATCGTTAAAACTTTATCTGTTCAGCTTTCGGAATCATGGCGATTACCACGAAGATTGTATTAATATCATTATGAAAGATCTTATTAAATTAATGGATCCTAAATATATCGAAGTCTGGGGGAAATTTACACCTCGTGGCGGCATTTCGATTGATCCTTATGCCAATTATGGCAAATCGGGTACTCATTGGGAACAAGTTGCGGCTAATCGATTAGCCAATCACGACATGTATCCAGAAAAAGTGGATAATCGCTAATTTAATCTACCTCAATAGGAACATTAATGCAAACTCGTAAAGCACTAGTTATATTTTCTGGTGGGCAAGACTCAACCACCTGCTTACTGCAAGCCATTGCTGATTATGGACGTGAAAACGTTCAGGCAATCAGTTTTCGCTATGGTCAACGCCACGTAATAGAGCTTGAAAAAGCCAAATGGATCGCTGATGATCTTGTTATTAAACAAACTGTTATTGATACTTCAGTTATCAAACAAACTACAAATAATGCGTTGATTGATGACGCTCAAGAAATTAAAGCAGCTCAAGATGGTGATTACCCCAATACCTTTGTTGATGGGCGTAATATGCTTTTTTTACTTTTGGCTGGCTGTCATGCTAAGCAACAAGGAATTTCTGACATTATTATTGGAGTTTGTGAAACCGATTTTAGTGGTTATCCAGATTGCCGTGATGTCTTTATTAAATCAATGAATGTATCAATGAATTTAGCTATGGACTATGCGTTTAATCTCATCACGCCACTGATGTATTTGACAAAAGCGCAAACGTGGGAAATGGCTGATAAACTAGGTTATCTTGATTATGTCCAAAAACATACCCATACCTGTTATTACGGTGTTGAAGGGGGATGTGGTAAGTGTCCAAGTTGTTTATTGCGCAATAAGGGCCTACAAGAATATATGGCTCAAGCTAAATAAATTCATTCATCATTGGGTTCTCTCACCCCCATTAAAAAGGAAAAAAGATGTACTTAAATGCTCATTCAGAATTGATAGAAAAAAGTTTTACCCGTAAACAAAAGCAAAAAGCGCTTTACTGGTTGGCTTTTTTTCACATATTGGTTATTGCTTCAAGCAATTATTTAGTCCAAATCCCATTCGAAATTTTTGGTTTTCAAACAACTTGGGGGGCATTCACTTTTCCGTTTATCTTTTTAACTACCGATCTGACTATTCGAATTTATGGTGCTAGTTTAGCCAGAAAAATCATTTTTGTTGTAATGATTCCTGCATTGTTATTTTCATACCTGATTTCGGTACTATTTTTTGAAACCCATTGGATTGGATTATCAGCATTGACGGAATTTAATAGCTTCGTATTTCGAATTGCATTGGCTAGTTTTGCCGCTTATTTAGTTGGACAACTAATGGATATTACTGTTTTTAACTATTTAAGAAAAAACAAATCATGGTGGGTTGCCCCAACAGCATCAGCAATATTTGGTAATGGTATTGATACTATTGTTTTTTTTGCTATCGCATTTTATCAAAGTAACGATGAATTTATGGCAAATCATTGGATCGAAATTTCGTTAATGGACTATAGTTTTAAAATTCTAATTTGCGGATTATTCTTTTTGCCACTTTATGGTGTCATTCTCAATTTTATCCTAAAAAAGGTAGTTGCAATGCCTAAAAACAATTAATCATTAAAATCTAAATTTTAGTTACTCACCTAAATAAACATAAACTCATTTATTTTTTTGATGAGTTTTATGTTTAATATTGAAAAATACATTAATATTTCACAACACTCAAAGGTCAATATAGCCTTTTATCCTGCGTCGGGCTGCCGAAGGCTTCATTCTGCATTCTGTGCTAGGTTTTTAGAAAATTTTGCCAAAAACTGGCGCTTTAGTATTTAGTTAGCTATAATTTTGATTATTTTATGGCAAAACGCAGCTCATTAAAAAATAAACAACTATAAAAATAAAACACAAATTAACAGGAGGTTAGATAATAACAGGCATTGGCAGTGCTATACCTTAAATCTATTTAAGTTTTACCGTAATCAAAAACAAACTCCATTTTGCTTTTTATTATCAAATCTAGCGAAATCGCCAAGATTGCCGTCGATTTCCAACTTGTTATCCAAATTAGCCATAGTTTTTGCACCATTGTTGTTATTGCCATATTCAGTGAGTTCGCAGGCGTTGTTAGCTCGGACCTCACAGGTTATTAACGGCTCTGCACCGTATTTGACGCTTGATGGTGGCGTCACTAAATTAACTACAACTGATGATTTAATAAGTATTAAGTTATCGGACGGTCAAGTTCTCACTCCACAAAATAATAACTCAGTGATGACGCCAATTCATTTACCTAATGCAGGTGATACACTTGCTAATATTGAAATGATAGTTCCGTCATCAAGCGACTCAATAAATATAAATGACTTAGTGACACAAGGTAAATGGGGAGATGATGATGCAGATGGACAGGGAGCTCATAGTGTCACTGCGACAGGCAATGTATCAGTATCGTTTACTGATAAAAATAGTAATGCCGTTAGTCGCAGTGATATATTAGATATTTGTAATGCACCTTATAGGATAACATTAAGTAGTACGGATGCTACTTTAGAAACAAAGTATGGTGTGCCAAATAGAAGTACTTTAAACGGAAATACGGTGTCATATTATATCAACCCAAATTCACAGCAGCCTAAAGTTTGCTATGTAAGGCCTCGTTTGATATTTGGTGGTACTAATTTTGCTGGAGATAATCCTCGCTTTGCGGGTCCATCTAGTATATGGGATCCTACTAAAGGTTTTTTAACACAGTCAATTAATCCATCTTCTTATAACCTTAATTTTCCTACTACGGGGGCTGATGGATTATATTTTGATTTGGATATAGGTGGGGTAGATGCAAGTCAGTTGACCTGGTCTTCAGAAACTCAAGGAGAGATAACAGCAACAGTGAAATGGGTAAAACCTCGTTCAGACTCATTCACCATTCCATGCCGATGGTGCACGGGCATTACTACATATGATGATTGGATTACAAATAAATCCAAAAACGTAACGCGAGTAACGTTAAATGGCCCTAGGGCGAATAATACCCAAATACAATCGAGTAATCCTAGCCGACTTGCTGTGCCATTTTTGCCGCAACTATTTGTGTTGGAAGGGAAGAATAGTAGTGGTGTGGTTGTTAAATATGGATTTGAGCTAAAGCAGTGGTTTGTCCATCGGGGAGAAAAATATACTACTGTTCCTGAGCAAGCAACTTGGTGTAGTAGTTTGGGTTATCGTTTTTCGAAGATAAGAGATTTAAGCAATGCGAAATGTGGTGTAAATAATGCTTATTTTCCATGTATAAGCGGCATAGATGGCTCCACGCCGTCGTCCGGTAGCTTATATTACCAACGTCAATAGGGGCAGGATTTTTAAGTGAATGGAGTGATGTATCCTATTACGGTGATGTAGCAGGTTTTGGTCGTGGTGATATTTGGACGAATGATGCGGTATCAAATACAACTCACTTATATATTCACCGTAATGGTTATGTGGATCAGTGGGGCACCTCTGGAGGTGGCTATGCTGTTTGCACCGTACCTTAGTGTTTAGTTCTTAATCCTTGAACTGTGGGAAGTTTATATGTAAATAGAGAATAATCAACCAAAGAACTGTAAATCCCCCAAACTTAGTACACAACTCACGTAGAAAATCATACTGCCTGTTTTAGTGTTTTATACTCAATCGGTGTCATGTTATTTAATGCCTCATGCGGTCTTTCGGTATTATAAATCATTAACCATTCTTCAGTTATTCTCCTTGCTTGTGCTAAGTTGTTAAAAAGATATAAATCGAGTACTTCAGTACGATAGGTACGATTAAATCGTTCAATATAGCCATTTTGATAATAGCTACCGGGCTTTATATAATCAATGACTATATCATGTGATTTAGCCCAGTTTATAAAGGTTTTTCCTGTAAATTCTGGTCCATTATCGACCCGTATTTTTAATGGATATCCATGATATTCGGCCAGTTTATCTAAGTAACGGGTAATTCTTTCTGCCGGTAAACTGACTGCAATATCAATGTCTAGCGCCTCACGATTAAAGTCCTCTATCACATTGAATGTTCTCAAGTTCACTTTGCGTTAATCTTTGCCTCTAGTTAGTATTTCGATTCATTCTATGCTGAACATTTTTCTTAGATACTTCTTTTATCAAAGTAATAATTGATCTTTGCAAAAATATTAGACAGTGCCCACCGCTATCATTTTATTGTTTTGGTAAAATTGCTATTCATATTGCTGCGGCGATATCTAGCCTTTGGCTGAATGACAACGAATACGATTATAATAGATTTCAATATATTCAAATAGTGCTTTATTAGCCTGCATCCTCGTTTTATAGTAACAACAATGAATAATATGGGGTTTGAGTGTATGAAAAAACTTTCAACAACAGCATTATCAAAGCAGTTTCCTCTTTGACTCATGCTTTGCCTTAGTCCATATTGTAACAATAATTGCTTGAAATCAGCACTGGAATATTGAATTCTTTGGTCACTATGAATGAAGACATTTTTAGGAAAGTGACGCCGAAACAAAGTTTGCTTTAATGTATTACACACTAAATAGCCTGTATCCCTAACATCATGAAGCAGGCTTAGCGCACCCAAACGGGCTTTATGTTGCCAATACTGCTTTTGGATATACTCGCTGAGTTTGGCGGATTTGTTTGCTCTTTTTAACCAAGCATAATAACCTGATGAACTGACACCAAGTAATCGGCATATCCTAGTAACGGGATAGCAGGTTAAATGATTTTTCATATAAGTGTACTTCATCGACTTGGATTGTTGATGATATGCACATGCGCCTTTTTTAGTATATCATTGGCCATTTTCAGTTCTTTAATCTCTTTTTCTAACGCCATAATCCGCTGTTGCTCAGCGGTTAACTCTCGACGGCTAGTTTTATTCGGGGAAAGTTGCCTAATCCATTTATCTAGGGTTGATTTACCCACACCTAGATGGTTGGCAAGTTCGCTGATAGAAAGGTGTGCATTAGATAACGCATAATCCA
>NZ_LZHK01000053.1:0-1399 GCF_001690415.1 Gilliamella sp. Imp1-1 | reverse complement strand
ATAAGGCTTTCATCACCCGAGCAATGTAACGGCGTGACACCCAAATATTCTCTTTCTGTAAATCAAAACGAATTCGTCTTGTACCATAAGACTGATAGCTCTGATTAAATAGCGTCACGATTTTATTGGCATAAAGCCCTACTGATTTTTGTCTATTCAATTTACACTGATAATAAGCATAATGTCTTGATAATCCTAAATATTGACATAGCTTTGTTATGCTATAACGATGTCGATTTGCTTTTAGGATAGCGATTTTCGTCCTATTATCAGTGCTGCTTGCTTTAAAATATCGTTTTCCATACGGAGTTGTTTAAGCTCTTTACGCAATGCGATTAACTCTTGTTCTTGTGGACTGCGATTATCTTTTGTTTTAAATGAGCCGCTTTGGCTTGCTTGCGTTATCCAACGGTCCAAAGCTGATGGTGTCAAATCATATTCGGCAACGATTTCACTACGTGATTTACCATGTTGATAAAGACTGACCATTTGGTGTTTAAAATCATCTGTGAATGTTCGTCTTTTGCGTTTAATCTTATTCATATTTGTTCCTTTTTTAGTTGTGATAAGTTTACCTTACCCCTTAAAAAAGTTGTATGATTTAGTGTAGCCGATCCATACCCCTATACCATTCATTATCTTGAAGGGGAAATAGATCCTAACGATCCTTATGACAAAATCGCTGCTAATAACGAACTTAACTTAAAACTATCCCTTTATGCCAAAGAGGGATTATTTACCGAAGAGCTGGTCGTTCACGATGGCGACAAGCCACTATACCGCTATAATTTAACGGATGAAGGACGTAAATATCTTAGTAAAAAATGGGGGGGAACAAATTTCTGCTTTGGAAAAGTGGTGGTTGAAAAAATTGATGAGGTTGATGATCAAATGCAAGGGATGAGAATGGTGACTTTTTATTACCATATGGAAAACGTGCCAAACTGGATAAAAAATAAGGATATTTATAGCTTGTATCCTGGCTATGGCGGTTTAGAGGAAGCCGTATTGGGGGAGAGCACTATAGTTGGTATGTCCACACTTTTTAGTACCAAAAAGATAAGGTCATCGATTTCTTTTGTATTCAATCGGCGACTGGTAATTTAATGTTGAATGAAGTCGATTATAATTAAACCAATCCACATAGTGATTAAATTCCAATTTAAGTTGCGCCAGTGAATCAAAAATAGTATTTGACACAAATTCTGTTTTCACTGCTTTGAATGTGCTTTCTGCAATTGCGTTATCATAGGGGCAGCCTTTGCGACTTAAAGACCGTTTAATTCCAAATGCTGTTAAACATTCATCAATCAAATGATTATCAAACTCTTTTCCTCTATCAGAATGAAACAACTCAATCGTCTGTAAGTTCATTGGAATTTGACTCATAGCTTGCATG
>NZ_LZHK01000052.1:0-22184 GCF_001690415.1 Gilliamella sp. Imp1-1 | reverse complement strand
TTTATCTCTCGACTTATTGTCGAAGGATGTCTATTGAGTAGCTGGGCTATCTCTTTTTTATTCTTTCCGGCTTGTAATAATACGAAAATCTGGTATCTTTCCTTCCTAGAAAGGTGATTATAATACATAGCAATCTCCAAACTGTGGTGGTGCGAAGGTGCTAGTATAAATCACCTTTCTACTTTCTTCACTCCACCGTGTTTAAAATTGCACTTCATGTTTGAATCCAGGAAAATCAATAGTTCCTAGTATGTAATAGTAAAAATGGGTGGGCATATTTTTATGCTCCCTTTTTAATATTGTTGTATAAAATTTGTGTAGCAGTTCTTTCTATCCATTACCCAATATATAGTATGGTGGTAGGCAACAAATTAATGCTTGTTAAGTAACTTTGAAAAAGGCATTACTCTACTGTTTGGCATAAAAACTCGATCATTATTCTTTTCTTTGTCAAGGGTACCCTGATCAATTTCATAACCTAACAGATTAGATAAAATATATTTATTCATAAGCCCACTTAAATAACCGTCTGATCCCCGAAACGATTCAATAAATTGGCAATTATATCGCTGATTGGTTGATATAAACATAAAAGGGATTAGAAACTGGTCAATGTTGTCACCAATACCATGCCCAACATTCACAATTTCGCCATGATCCGAAGTATAAATAACAGTATAGTTGTTACTATATTTATTGATAACATCATATAATGCTTTGATAGCACGATCTGTATGATGAATAGTTAAATCATATGCTTCGGCATCAGGTAAAGCTTGTTTATCTATTTCATCATAACCTTTTGTATAGGGTTGATGGCTACCGCGCAAATGCACAAAAATAAATTTTTTCGGAGAATTATCTTTTTGTAGCATGTCTTCTAATGATTGACTTAAATTGATATCTAGGCTATCTTCACTAAAAGTGATAACTTCGCTTTTACGTGCAATAAAGCCAAACTTAGTATTAAATGTACCTTGAATTTGTTGTGCGGCCGATGCTAACCAATAAGTTTTGTAATGATTGAACTTAGCCATCTCAATAATCGATTTATTATCAAATAAATTTTCATCACTTTCGGGCACATTGAATGAAAGTGTCATAGGTATAGAATCCCGAGTAAAGGCTGCCGCTGAGTGGCTATTTGAGATAATGCATCCGCCATTTTGACTAAAAATATTGGTCATAAAAGGCGTAGTTTGCTTATGATAACCGTAAGCGCTATAGCGAGTAACTAAAGATGATTCCCCCATGATAAATACGATCAAGTCGTTATCAGGCTTACTGGGCGGCAAAAGAATAGCCTCATTAAATTTTTCAATTTCATGGGTATTTGAATAAATATCTGTTGAAGTATAACTAGCAAAAAGATAGGATAAATTACCTAATGCAGCTGGATAAATTCGACGAACTATCTCAGCAGTACTTTTATAGTCACCTCGCTTGATTTCAGCTTTTATTGATGAATTTGTTATCAGGAATAAACTAATAACTAACAGCATAAGTATATACAAGGATAAGGGAATAAAAATATTAAATTTAACAGAAATTATTTTTTTAAGGATAAATGCAATAAGAAAGGTCGTAATAAACGCAGGGCCTATTATGATTAAAGCTTGCTTAGTCATTGACATCACTTCTTGAGAATTAGTTTCAATAATAGAATCAAGAACTCCTTCTGATATCATTTCCCCATAAAAAATGAAATAACTAATTTCAGATAAAAAAAGAAATAAAAATAAAAAACCAAAGGCAACAATGAGCTTATGATTACTACTAATGCTTTTATGTACTAACACAATAAAACATAAAGTTGTTACCAAATTTAGATAAAATAAAGGATTTTCAAAACAACATCCATCCTGCTGTGCATTAGACTTAGTAAGGTAAATAAAAGCAAAAATAGCACTAATAAAAGTATAGATTAACAGTAAAATTAAGCGGGAACTTCTTGCGATTTCATATGATTTCATAATATATCTTAGTTATCTTATAAAAGTTATAGTAATCAATTATTTTTTTCAAAACACATCTATTTGAAAAAACAGCAGCAGTTATATTTACGTTTATGGTGAATATTTACTCAATAGTTATAAGGTGATTTATTAAAATACAATTTTAGATCGAAAGCTAGTTATTTTGTTTTTGTTAGTGTAAAATGTATTCGCTTCTTGAAAAAGAAGTATAAATTTTTAGTAATAATTTAAGAAATATTTAAAAGGAGAAAATAATGATTTATTTATCAGCAATTCGTGCTCAAGCAAGAAATTTTTTAGGTAAATTTGTTAAAAATGAGCAAGGTGTAACTGCAATCGAATATGCAATCGTTGCAGCTGGTGTTGCTACTGTTGTATTCCTTATCTTTAAAGAAAATGGTGCAGTACAAACAATGCTAAGTAATGTTTTTGATAAAATGAAAGATAAAGTCAGCGATAAAATCGCTACTATGTAATTATGTAGTTTGAAGATAAAGTTACTAGTACTTATACAGTACTAGTAACTTTCATGTGTATTTAAAAAAATATAATAAATGATATGGCTAATCAACAAATTAGGTTTTCTGCTGAATGGGGTAAAGTTCGTGATTTAGTTTTTCAAGTGCTTGATCTTGATTTAATTGAGCAATTAAAGAACGAACCGAATCGAGTTCTACGTGAAATTCAAACAATAATCAGAGATATCGTTAACTCTGGCAATGCTTATATTACTGCCGACGAATCTAGTGTATTGGCAGGTATGATTTGTGATGAAATTATTGGTTATGGTCCAATTGACTCATTAATGAAAGATGAAACAGTTAATGATATTTTAGTCAATGGTCCTTATAGTATTTATGTTGAACGGGGTGGAATCCTAGCTAAAACGGATAAGTTTTTTATAAACGAGCGTCAACTACTTGATATCGCAAGACGTTTGGTCAATAAAGTTGGTAAAAATATTGATGAGGCGCATCCTTTAGTCGATTCACGGATGCCCGATGGTAGCCGTCTTAATGTTGTTATTCCTCCAGTCGCCATTGATGGTACCTCGATGTCAATTCGTAAATTTGGTACTGGTCGTAGAACATTTCATGACTTGATCAACTATGGTTCACTAAATGAAGACATGGCTAATTTTTTAGTTATTGCAGCTCGTTGTCGAATGAATATTATTGTTTCGGGTGGAACAGGTTCTGGTAAAACTACAATGCTTAATGCTCTATCTGGATTTATTGGTGAACATGAGCGAACTATTACACTTGAAGATGCCGCTGAATTAAAGTTACAGCAAGATCATGTGCTTAGAATGGAAACCAAATCAGGTGGTGAGGATGGTCGTGGAAGAGTAACTATGCAAAATTTGTTAGTTAATGCATTGCGTATGCGACCAGATCGAATTATTTTAGGGGAATGCCGTGGTGAAGAAGCTTTCGAAATGCTTCAAGCGATGAATACTGGTCACAATGGTTCAATGTCGACGTTACATGCCAATACTGCTAGAGATGCTTTATCCCGATTAGAAAGTATGATTATTATGGCTCAACCAGAGTTACCTATTGTTGCAATAAGGCATTATATTGCTTCTTCCGTTAACTTTATTATTCAAGCCTCTCGCCTTCCAGATGGACAACGTAAAGTAATGAGTATTACTGAAGTTATGGGATTAGAATCTGATAATATTGTTACTCATGATGTTTTTAAGTTTAAAATTCACGACGAAAGGGATGATAACGGTAAGATTCAAGGTGAATTTGTTTGTAATGGATTAGTTAGGCGATCTGCACTTTATGACAGTGCTCAATATTATGAAATGTCAGATGTGTTAGAAAAACTAATGTTAAACGCAGCAGGTGTAAAAACATGATTCTACTTCTTTCGATTGTACTTATTTCTATTGCTGCTATAAATATTTTTACATTGCATCGTCGTAGTGGGCGATTACAAGTATTTTATAATGTCGAAGCTAAAAATACTTCGTTATCAAGTTTGGTCGAAAGACAATTATCCCAAAGGCAACAATCCTTTTGGGAACGTTTCAGCTTTAATTTTCGAATGAAGATTAGAGCTTATTACAATTTACTTACAATGGGGCAATCAAAAAGTCGGTTGTTTGTTTATATTTTTGCAGGTACAGTTGCAGGTATCATATTGAATGAAAAGTATATTAACTATAATGGTTATGTAGCTACTTTAGTTAGTATTATTACCACAATTGTCGTAATTATTTTTATCAAAAAGAGAAAGTTGAAAAAAGAATTTTACGATACATTTCCTGAAGCATTAAATACCATTACAGGTGTTGTGTCATCTGGTGGCGCAATAACAACAAGTTTTAAAACGTGTGGAAATTCTATTGATGGAATTGTTGGTAAAGTAATGAAGGATGTGGATAGCCGAATTGAAATTGGTGAAAATATTGAGGATGTTTTAATAAGATCTTATTTAAGACTTCCATTTCCAGAATATTACTTTTTTATTTTGACAGTAATGGTTAATCTAGATAGTGGTGGAGAATTAAAAGAAGTTCTTAGCAGGTTAACAAAAATGCTAGTAAACAATCGAATTTTAACTAAAACTAGAGACGGTAAAACGGCTGAATTAAGAATGACTATGAAAATACTAGGCTGTATGCCTTTTGCTTTTGTTTTTATTCTTAAATTTGCTTCCCCAGCAAATTATGAGCAATTGGTTGGTACAACGGTTGGTCATTATGTTTTATATTATATTTTCGGTAGTGTGGCTATTGGTCTTATCATTATAAGAGGAATGATCAGCAAGGTCATTTAAGTTATGATTAATTTACTAAATATATTAATCCCCATTATTTTAATTTTTATAGGTAGTAGAGAGTTAGTCTGCTTATATTTGTTGAATCAAAGAAAAGAAAAACTCAGTTTGTTATTAAATAATGAAAATGAGGAAAAGAAAGCACCTAAAAAGCATATTAACCAAAGAAATGTTGCTTTTGAAAAGCTTGCTGCAAAAAATAGTATAACCTTAAGTTTTTTGCGTCGTTTTCAAGAACAAAATAGTTGGAAGATTTACGCTATCATTATCGGGTTTTCATTTTTTTATCTTGTGAATCAAATATTTTCTTTTGTTGAACTTAGTTCAAATGTATTACTGGTTGTGCTATTCCTTATTCTTGTTATAGTTATTATTCTGCCTGATAGATTAGTTAAAAAACAGACAGAAAAAAGGATTAAAAGAATTTCACAAGATTTACCATTGATCATTGATATGATGGCAATTATGGTGAAATCAGGCATGACAGTCGAAAATGGTTTTAGATATTTAAGCACGAGAGTAAAACCAATTAATAATGATGTGGCAGCCATTTTAGAAAGAGCTTGTTTAATGATGGATGTCAATGGTATTGAACTTTCTATTGATTTAATTCAGCGTGAAGTACCTTGTAAAGAAGTAAGAATGTTTTGTATTACTTTAAAAAGAAGTATTAGCTATGGTAATTCGATTTATGATGCTTTATTAGAATTATCAGCTGAGATTAGAGACGTACAAAAATTAACAATAGAGGAAAGAATTGCTGCTATTGGAGCTAAAATGACAATGCCGATGATGCTATTCTTTTTAGTTCCTGTTCTTGTTATTGTTGTTGCGCCAGTTATTATGAATATTGTATCGACATTAAGTATGATGAAATGAATAATTAGGGACCTAGAGATAATGAATGATTTTTTAAAATGCTATAAACCAAGAAGATTAATAAATCCAAAATTTATTGTGGTATGTTCAATGTTGTTTGTTGTTACTGGATGTCAAAATAGTAATTTAAGATATGATTTAAATGAGCAACAAAAAATTTATATTCATGAAACTACAAAAAATTATGGCGGTTTAATTGAGCTTTATAAACAACGTTTACAAAAATCTGATACTGAAGATACAAGATATAAACTAGCTCAAGTCTATTACTTATCTAATGATTATGAAGCAGCAAAAAGAACATTAAGCCCTGTTTCAAATAAAAGCAAAAATGATAATCTTTTTGTTTTGTATGGTCATGTTGAATCAAAAATGGGGAATAATGACACCGCATTAGAATATTTAGACAAAGCAATCACGATTAATCCTAAAAACGGTGAAGCATATAATGTAAAAGGTATTGTTTTATTGAAAAAGAAACAATATGATGCAGCTCGATATTCATTCAATTTAGCTAGGGAAAATTTTTATGATGAAAATAAAGTCACAAATAATCTAGCTATGCTATCAATTTTGAATAAAGATTATAATGAGGCTTATAAGCACTTAAATATTTTATATACAAAAGGATATCGTGATCAAACCATTCTTCATAACTTGCTTTACACGTTGGTTAAATTAAATAAAATTCAATTGGCTAAGTCATTTTGTTTAGGGCATAGGTTATCTAATGAGCCAGAAATATTAATTCAAGAACTAAAACAGATTGAGCCAATTGATGCGATTAAATTTAATGAAATTATGCCAGCACAAAGTGATAATCAAAAGCAGTATACAATTGAGAAAACAGCATCACAAAAGGTTACTAAAACCGATAAACAAGTTATTAAGCCTGAAAAATTAATTAATTCACAAAATACCGGTAAGTCAGAAATTAGCACTAAATTATCGGGTGTGACTAAATTAGATGCAGAAACTCAATCTAAAACAGCTTCTCAACCTACTGTAACTAATTTAGCGGTCGCTAATACAACAGATTCTAAGCAAAATAATCAAGTCAATCAGGCGACGACTCAATTGACTATTTTAGCTGTTCGATCTGGTGAACATCGAAAATTTAGCCGAATAGCATTTGAAACGGTTAATCCATTAAATAAAAATCAATACGTAATTGAAAAAATTTCACCAACAGAGTTTAAATTATCGTTATATGACGTAACCCTTCCTAGTAAAGGAATAAATTATATCATTAACCAAATTTCTCGTAGTGACCGTGATTTTGCCAATGTTACAGGAACTTTAACTGCCGAAAAAACTTTAGTTTTACAAATAAAAACAAAACAGGACTCAATAGTGAAGGATTTCGATGCAGGCCCTAATTCTAACGGTAAAGCACATTGCTTTGCATTCGATTTTTATTCAGAGAATAAATAAGTGCAAAAACAATAATAATAACAATAATAATAACAATAGATATAATATTTTAGGGAGTTTGCATGAAACAAAAAAAAATAATTATTCTGTATATATTAATGCTAGTTGTGGGATTGGCATTGCTATTTACCAAATCTTCGCCTGAGCCTGTTGCGGAGCCGATAGTTCAGCAACCAGTTCAAGTTAAAGAAGAACCTAAAACAGAAATCATAACAGTAGCTGTTGCTAAACGTGATATTAGTAAAAGAAAAATTTTGACTAAGGATGATTATTATTTTAAATCGATTGAAGTCAAAATTGGGTCTAATGACAAATCCAAATATATAGACGATGCAACAGAAATTGATGCTTATGTTGCTAAAAATAATATTGCAAAAGATGCATTTATAGAAAATAGTTTTATTGCTTCACCTAATTCAGAGGAATATTTACTGTTAGCGATAAAAGAAGGAAATTATATGTTCCCATTTAAATTGGATCAAATTGATTCTTACTTGTTAAAAAATCTAAAGGGTGGAGATCTTGTTGATCTCTATATATTTTATAGTGATGATGAATTATCTAAGTCTAATACTAAAAATTATAAAGAGGATAGATTAGTTTCGCCTAGTGATGATTTTGTTAAAAATCGCATAAAACCAATTATTGTTGGTAAAAAGGTTCTCTATATTGATCTGGAAAATAAAATAGAACAAAATTTTCAGAGAAAAGAGGTGGGTCAAGTTCAATTAGAGCTTTCAAATCAAGAAATTAAATTATTAAGAACACTAATGACAAATTCTACAGTTATGATGTATCCAAGTACTTATAAACAAAATATTGATGATGGATTACGTTTATTAAATGATAAAGAAAAGAAATGGCCATTAACTGATAAAGCTATTTTTTCAAAGAAAAAACAGCTTAATTTGCTAAAAGGGAATTAAGAATGCTAATAAAATTCAAACCAATTATTAAAAAAATAAAATGTCTAGTTTACTTATTATCAATTAGCTTCTCCCCGTTGATTTTTGCTAATACTCACAATTTACAGATTGGGCAGAGTAAAACAATTGTTTTACCTGAGAATGTAGGTACTGTTTTTATTAGCCAAGACAGCGTAGCAAATTATGAAGTTGTTGATGGTAAATCGCTAATTATATATGGTAAGCAAAATGGTAGAACCAGCTTGCTTGTTTATGACGATGCTAATAATATTATCATTAATGATACTATCAATGTTGATCCACTTTTATCTCAAATTACACATAGGCTAGCGCAAAACTTTCCAAATAGTAGCGTAACAATAGATCGTTACGATAACGGTGACCCAAATGGTAGGTTTGTTTATGTACTAAATGGTACTACACCAGATACTACAACAAAAGGTAAAATTATAGCGCTTGTAGGTACACTTGTTGGACAAAATGCAGAGCGAATACGAAGTAAAGTATCTGATGAATTTGCTAGCCAAGATCTTACATTTCAAGATTACTATGTATATAACAATATTATTGATAATATTAGAGTAATTGAAGAGTATCAAGTTAATGTAAGATTGACTTTTGTTGAAGTTAGCAAAACTTTTACTGATTCATTGGGTATTGAGTGGCAAAGTTTAACATTAGATAGTATGGCCAAAGGTCAAGATTTTAAGATGAACAATATTGGTGAGTTCACTCTATTAGGTCTAAAAAAAGGATTTAATATTCATAACATTACTACAATGATTCGTGCTATAAAAAATGATCGCTTAGCTAAAATTTTAGCACAACCTAATTTATCTGTATTATCTGGCGAAAGTGCAGCGTTTCTTGTTGGTGGTGAGATTCCTATTGTGACTAAAGGTAAAGATGGCGATTCTGATGTTACTTATAAAGAATACGGTATTAAATTAAATATTAGTACCAAGGTAAATAATGACAAACGTATTAGATTATTTATTAATAACGAAGTGAGTTCGGTTGCAGGTTCATACGCTTTTAATAATTACAATATACCGACTTTGCAAACTCGAAAAACAAGTTCTACTATTGATTTATCTGATGGTGACAGCTTTGTTATTGCAGGATTAATTAGCGAACAGGACTCAGAAACATTATCTCGTATTCCTTTTGTTAGTGAGATTCCTATTTTAGGGGCATTAGCTCGTAGTACTACAACTGGTCGTGAAAAGACTGAAATGGTCGTATTTGCAACGGTCAATTTAGTTACACCTAATAATAGCTTTGATGGTGTAGAGTTGCCGATTTTAGAGCGGACAGATGCAGTAAATAGTTTCTTTAATATTAAGAATAATATGGATAAACAACGACGAAAAACAGTACCAATATCTAATGAAAGTGAAAAGTTTATTAACGATATGGGTTTTATTGAATAAAAGATTAGTGGGATTCTTATGCAATTATTTGGTAATAAAAAAGATAAAGATATATCAAAAGAACCATCACAAGAATTTGTAGTTGGACGTATTTCTGGTTTTCAGATTGCTATTTTAAGCAAAAGACCTGAATTGATTGAAAATATTCGTTCAGTGCTTTTCCTTTACAATGTATTAGGCATGGAGATCTTCTCATTAGAATTATCTGAATTAAAAGAAGAGCCACGTTGGAATAAGTATGATGCTATTATTTTAGATATTGAAGACGAAAATGATGCTGAGCTATTATCCGAAAATATCAATCGTTTTTTTCCAATTCAAGCATCAACGATACTTATTGGTAGCTATGATTCGATTCAGTTTTCTGAATTTTTATTAAAAAAAGGAATTCATTTTTTATTAGAGAATAGTCAATTAGAGAAAATTCCTGATATCTTACATTCAAGGAGTGTCACACCACCAGGTTCAAGCCAAAGAGTAGGTAGCGTTATTGCATTTTTAGGCTGTAAAGGTGGAATTGGCACATCATCATTAGCAGTTCATACACTAAAAAAAATTAGTTCTTTAACAAATTATCCACTTCTTTATATCCAAGGTGCAACTACAAGCCCTAATGCAGATTTTTTATTTGAAACACCAATTCCTCAAGATGGTTCAATAGTTGATGTTGAAATGTCTTTACAAGTAAAAGTTGAACTTGCTGATAAGGCTTGGAAATATGATGATCTAAATTCAGGTCAATTTAATATTACTGTTATTGATCAAAATATGGGATTACAATCTTCGTTTAGGCATTTTGATGAGATCATAAAACTTTCAAACATCGTATTTATTGTAATAAATAGAGATCCCTTTTCAATCAAAGTTGCTAAGAGAATTTTAGATGAAATTTCGCGCATTAGTACACAAAATACGGATTTATTGAATAAACGATTTTTAGTTTGTTTAAATGAAAATCTCCCTTTTGATAAAAAAAATGCTTTACAAAATCAGGATATTGAGGAGTTTCTAGATAGAAGTATTGATTTTACGCGTAAATTTATTCCAAGAATAGATAAATTTAAAAAAGCACATACTAGCAGTGAAATAAATGAAATGGCTGCGGCTATTATTGGGAATAAAAAAATTAAAAAAAATAAACAAAAAATATCTTTTTCAATATTAAAGAAAAAGAAAGATTAATCATTAAGATAATAGAGTAGAGCAAAAATTATGTTGAAATATTGGAATTTATTATTTCGTCAAAAAAATGCAAGTGTTTCGATAGAGTTTGCAATTGTCTTTCCTTATTTAATTGTTCTATTTTTATTTGTATTAGAATTTAGTCGAATTATGGTTATTGGTTCGGCTTTAGATCTGATGACTACTGAAATAACTAGAAAAACAGCAATTTCTCAACATGCAGATTATAATCAACAATTACAAGAATTAATAAATTCTGAAGTTCCTTCATGGCCATATATAACTGATCCACAAAAATTTAAAATAACTGTGAAATATTGTAAAAAAATTGAGGAGGCAATTAATAATAATTGCCTAAATGTTCCTGTTAGCGATGCTCCGATACTATTATTTGAATTGAAGTATGACTACAATGCTATGTTCTCTAATCTGTTTGGCCGTATACTTGACAGTTCTTTGGGGAAGAAGACTATTATTTACCGTGAGTTTTATCAAAATAATTAATAATTAAAGGAATGAAATAAAAAATGAGATATTCTGATAATTTTTTTCGTAATAAAGACGGTATAATTTCAATAGAATTTGCAGCATGCTTTTGTTTGTTTACAGTTTTACTATTTATTATCTATGATACTTACAGTAGTATTATGTTACAAAATAGATTAGAGCGGGCGAATTATAGTGTAGCTTCTATTTTTCGTGAAAGATCAGCAATTTATCCAGTAATAGATGGTTCGAATGTTCAAGATGTGGCTGCATTATGTGCTGATTCTAACTCCTGTTTTAATTCTCATGAGTTATTTGATGATACTCAAGTGAAAGAACTAAGCCGACTAGCGAGTTCATTACTAAATGGACGTAATGTTACTTTAAAAGTCGATAGTTTATTTATTTTTCAAAATGTTGCTGATCCCAAAAGCTTGGCACATGCGCAACTCGTTAATCTAAGCGCAAGTTCTTGCTCTTCTAGTATATGTAATAATGATAGTAGTATTGAGGACTATTTTAATTCGTTACCCAGTATGACTGATAATTTAAATAACTCACTTACTGACTATTCCAAACTTGTTCCGTATGTTGAACGATCAGCTGATCCCACAACAGGGTTAGCAGGGCGTTGGATTCCCTTATATCGAGTTAGTATGTGTATAGTTAACGAAGAAAGCCTTTATTTAAAATGGTTTAATTCAAGCAGAAAAGCTACTGATACTTTACCAAATTTATGTAGCAATATTGTAGTGTTATCACGTTGTAATGATATTTCAAGCTCTGATGGAAATTGCCCAATTTATTATCGGTAATCAACACACTTTTGAGAGTATTATATGAGCCATAATAGACATAAAAAAATTAATCATAAGAAATCTTTTTTTAAGTGTTCTTCAGGGAGTGCTATTATAAGTTTCGCCTTGATGTTTCCTGCAATGCTAATTTGTATGTTAGTTTCAATAAATCATACTCAAACGATGCGCGATCGTGCAAGGATCTCTGAAGCTACTAACGAAGCTTCGTTGGCTATTATCGCATTAAACAATGAAAATGCTGATAAGGCAGCAATTGAGCAAAATCGCAAAATGGCATTGAACTATATTAATTATTTTGTTTATCAAAAAATTAGTGATGATTTAGTAGAAGATGCCGATGCCTCTATTAATATAGAATATAATAAAGACACAAAGGTATATAGTATAGCCTATAAACAGAAAGTTGATTCCTTAACGAGTAGTAAAGACAAAGGAAAAGAAAATCAATCTATGATTGTTAGCAATAAAACTGAAAGTTATGGTAATACAAAGAAATTTGATAGATATGACTCATTTGATATTGCTTTTATTAGTGATTTTTCAGGTTCAGCAACATGCCAATATGGTGATACAAGTTGTAATGACTACTCTCCTCCAAATGGAAATAGTGATCAGCAACGTCTTCAATATATGAAACAAGCAATAGCTAATATTATTAATAATTTTCAAGGACATTCAGAGATTAAATTTGCATTAGTTCCTTATGATATTGGTGTGCCCGTTAAGCTGGATGCTAAAAACCCAGCAGGTGGAGAAAGTTACGGTTGTTCAGTTATGTACAAATTGCAAAGCCCTTATGATAAAGTTGATTATAACTTTTGGGCAAATAAAAATATAGCATATGCTAGATGGAGTAGTTTAAAGGAAAGCGGAGGGATGAGAGAGGGCTATTTAGACTATGACTATTTAGGTAAATATGCGAACACGGTTACTTATTATTTGGATTATTTTAATTATCGTTATTATTCACAAATAATTGGACCAGCGAAAGGATTAAATAATGATAATGCCTTAGAGCGCAGTGGATTATGCCGTAATAGACATCAAGCTGAAGTGCTTAATATGGGAACAGCAAGATATGCTTGTGGTGAAAATAGTCCTGATTATCCATTGCGTCCTGAAAATAGGAAAATTATTGAAAGCCAATATGGTAAAGTTGTTCAACTATATGATTACATGTTTTCGGGAAAATATTCTGATGTACATTATTCATTTGCTAACACTAGAACAGTTGATGTACAAGGTACAATTGATGCATTGTTCAGTGGTATAAAAAGCAATACAATAACATTTAATCGACCTATTTCGCCTACTGTTAGTGATTTTTCGCCATTTTTTGGAATGTGCCAATCGCCTTTATATAGTAATAACATAATGAGCGAAAAGGTGATTAATTTACCAACTAACCATCGAAGGTTTTTAGAAGCATCAAAGCATATTGGAACATTTAAGGCGTCTCCTCATTTAGTCCCTTTTAGTAAAAATGGAAATCATAATTCGGATTTACTAAATTATATCCAGAATGGGAATTGGCAACCTGGCGGAGGAACAGACACTATAACAGCCTTGTTAAGGACAGTTCCTGTAATGGCAAATGGATCTGCTAATAATAAAATGATGATTATTATTACAGATGGTAAAGATGATGCTGGAGCAGATATTCTTAGAGATAATTTTTTGGATGAAGGTGTTTGCCAAGCAATAACGGCTGGATTAACTTCAGCAACTAATAAAAATAACGGCTATATTGAAAGAGCAGCTAATACGGCGACGATCCACTATATAAAACTCGATCCTAATGCAGCCAATTTAACAACCGATGAACAATATGAACAAGTGTACGGAAAATGGTTTACTAAATGTATGAATGGCAATAGAGAATATTTACACGAGGTTCGAGATTATCAGAGTTTATTTGATACTATGATAAAAATTATTCAGACAGAAACGGGTAATTTTGTTAACAAAGATGAATCTAATCAATAATGAAATAGAGGTTACTCTAAATGAAACTAATTAAGTTAATGGTATTATTTGCATCATGTTTATGCTTTTCATTATTTGCAAACGAAAGAAAAAGAAGTGATGCCGTCGTGTTGACAACAAAATCATTTGTAAAAACTCCTACTTCAACTAACTCTATTGATACAGGAATTACGATAGAAAATGGAGATGTTTGGCTTACAGGCTACAGAGATGCTGGGATATCAGGTAGTGGTCCTTTGGCGTATAGTAGTTTTAAGCCTCCTTACAGAGTAGAATTTTTTGTCGAAAAAGGGCTTAATATTACGCAAATAACGGCAGGAGCATATCACCAAATTGCTCTTGATGATCATGGTGATGTTTGGGCATGGGGTGACAATCGAGCTTGGCAAGCATCAGCTATTAAGGCTGGAAATATAGGAGATTATCAAACTATACCAACCTTGGTTTTAGAAGGTAAAGATGTCATCATGACAAATGCTGGGGAATATACTTCTTTTGCTTTAACCCGAAGTGGGGAGGTTTATGCTTGGGGAACATCAGCTTACGGCCAAATGGCGAATGGTTCGCTAGTTATTGGACCAACAGTACTTCATCGTATTCCTCAATCATATTTTCACGATAGTCCAGTTGTATTGATTGGGGCGGGTTATGAATCTGCCTGGGCTATAAATGAACGTGGTGAAGTTTTTGCTTGGGGAGATGATGAGTCAAATCAATATGGGTTTAGGCATAGTATCAGGGGAATACCAGTACATGTTTACCAGACATACCCTGTGCAAATTACTAATCTTCCCCCTGGTATTAGTGGTGGAGATATAGTAACTATTACGGGAGGGAACCGCTATACTGCATTTTTAACTTCGGAAGGTAAAGTGTGGGCTATGGGGGCAGCTAATCATTTAGGTATAGGATTTGGTTATCTAGGAAGTGAAAAAAAAACACCTCTAATGTATGAGGTTGATAAGAATGGAAATCAATATAAAGTAGATAACGAGCTAGATGTAGCCGATCCCCAGTTTGTTATGGATAATGTTAATACGCTTTATTGCCGATATGGAGGATGTAGTGCCATCACTAATGATGGGGAACTATATACATGGGGGGTAACGGTTGCGGCTAATGATAGAGCCAATTGGCAGATAATGTATGGTTATATGCCAATAAAAAGGGATATTATTGGTAATTTGACTAAAATCGATGGAGGTAAAGAGAATCTGATTTATTGGAATGATGAAGGACAAGCTTTTGGAGTAGGCTGGAATTTATGGAATAAATATTATTCATCAGTGAACCCTATTAAGTGGCCAGGAGTAGAAATAAAAGAATTGCCAAAAGCGATGAAAGAAGTTTATGGTAAAGATTTTGTTCCTGGTCAAGGATAAAGACTATAATGATTAGCCAAGAATTAATCAATGATATTATTATTTTAGCTATTTGGGCATGTTTGTTATTTTCATGTTATACGGATTTAAAATATCGAACTATCTCAAATAAAATTGTTATAATAATATTCATTTTAGTTATTTTGAATTTTGCCCTTGGCAAAGGGCATCTAGATTATATTGCATCAGCTATATTTTTAATTTGCGGTCTATTCATGTTTTATTGCCGACTTGTTGGTGCTGGAGATATAAAATTAATTACTGTTCTTTTGAGCTCTATTCCAATAAATAGTGTTCCGTTTTTCTTAGTCGTTATCACCTTTTTGGGGTTACCAATGGCAATCATTGCAATAATATACAGATCCTTCAAAAAAAAATCTGTTACATTGCCTTATGGGCTTGCCATTAGTGGTAGCTATTTTTTAACATCAATAACCTTATTTGAGGTTATAATGTAATAACTTACTTGTAGTTAACTTCTCAAATATAATGGCATTTTTATAATAAATATCAATGTTTTCCATCCCCAAGAAGGCGGGTGGGAAACTCTTTTTTAACCTGCAAGCACTTAATAACTGTTATTCCTTAAAAATATTTAAAATAATCTTACACACAACTATATAAACATTATTATGTTTTAGTCACTTTTAATAAAAAATTTATCCCCTTATTTTAAGAATATGTATATATACCATTTTGGTGCATATCAGCTCTTTATTAGAGTATTATAAGTTTATTACTTTTTAATGATGAATCATTATAATTATTTTTAATTAGTTTTTTGCTTAAAAAACAGTAATTATATTAACTAACATTTATCAAACTTTGTTTAAGTTATGGCATAGTTATTGCTTATAAATAACATTGGATAGATTTGTAATTATAAATATTTAGAGGGAACATCGGTATGGAAAATCATAGCAGTAGTACTGTTGCTTTTGTTAAAAATCGGCGTGCTTCATTAATAAGTGCTATTTTTTTAATGGCAACATCAGCAATTGGCCCAGGCTTCATTACTCAAACCGCTACCTTCACCGTTACGCTTGGTACTGCTTTTGGATTTGGTATTTTAACCTCTATTATTATCGATTTTGTTGTTCAGCAAAATATTTGGCGAATTGTGGCATTAACCAAAATGAACTCTTCAGATATAGCTAATGCAACCATTCCATTTAGTGGTTATTTGCTGGCAGTGCTAATTATATTTGGTGGATTAGTGTTTAATATTGGTAATATAGCTGGTGCAGGTTTAGGTTTAAATGCACTTGTTGGCCTTGATCCTAAATGGGGAGGGGCAATTAGTGCACTTTTAGCGGTTTACATATTTTCTTCCCGTAAAGCGAGTCATTTTATAGATCGTTTGATGATTGGTTTTGGTTTATTGATGATTTTTTTGACACTGTTTGTGGTGTTCGCATCGCATCCACCGATTGGTCAAGCTTTAAAAGAGACAGTGCTTCCAAGCCATGTTGATTTTGCTTCAATTACGACCATAGTTGGTGGGACAGTTGGCGGTTATATTTCTTACGCAGGTGCTCACCGTTTACTTGATAAGGGTATGGTTGGTGCTGAGCATATTGATTATGTTTCAGGCGCTGCAACTAAAGGAATTATGGTTGTTGGCTTGATGCGTTATATCTTATTTTTAGCCATTTTAGGCGTGGTGGCAAGTGGTGTGACAATTGATATTTCAAGTTATGCTGCTAACCCTGCATCGCAAGCATTTCAAGCAGCTTTGGGCGAGTTTGGATTGCGCCTTTTTGGCTTGATTTTATGGGCAGCAGCCATCACTAGTGTTATTGGGGCAGCTTATACTTCAATGACGTTTATTACTCCGTTTAAACGTACTATTACAGACAGACAACGTCAGTTTGCTACCATTATTTTTATTGTTGTTTCGCTTGCGATTTATTTAATTATGGGGACTGCACCTGTATCATTATTAGTCTTTGCTGGTGGTTTTAATGGTTTAGTTTTACCGCTTGGGTTAACTATTTTTGTTTATATTGGTTGGCGACGTGCTGATCTTATGTCAGGGTATCATTATCCAAGATGGTTATTGTTGTCAGGTTTAGTTGTGTGCGCAATTACTTGGTATATGGGCATAATGTCGGTTGCGACTATTTTTAACTATTTAAAATAGAGGACAATATGGCAATCACTAAATGTATTGATTTAAATAGTGACCTTGGCGAGAGCTTTGGTCAATGGCAAATGGGTAATGATGAAGCAATGCTAAATGTTGTTAGCAGTGCGAATATTGCTTGTGGATTTCATGCTGGTTCGCCAGCAGGTATTTTAAAAACATTAAAAGCGGCCAAAGC
Source organism: Gilliamella sp. Imp1-1 (assembly GCF_001690415.1). Lineage (NCBI taxonomy): Bacteria > Pseudomonadati > Pseudomonadota > Gammaproteobacteria > Orbales > Orbaceae > Gilliamella > Gilliamella sp. Imp1-1. Next base: position 4,568 of record NZ_LZHK01000052.1, on the reverse strand, counting down.
CAATAATGTCCAAGTGGGTGCTCATGTAAGTTACCCTGATTTAGTGGGATTTGGTCGTCGTAATATGGATGTTGCAACCGATGAGTTAACCGCTGATGTAATTTATCAGATTGGGGCAATTAAAGGGTTAGCCACATCAATTGGTACCAAAGTGACTTACGTTAAACCACATGGCGCATTATATAACACTATTGCACACGATAAACGTCAAGCAATGGCGGTGATTGATGCGCTTTGTGCGGTTGATTCGACATTGACTTTGGTTGCTCTTGCTGGCTCAAAACTGATTGAATGGGCTAAAGAAAGTGGCTTAAGCGTCGTTGCTGAAGCGTTTGCCGATAGAGCTTATCATGCTGATGGTACTTTAGTTTCTCGTAAAGAGGTTGGGGCTGTATTGCACGATCCTGAGCTAGTTGCCGACCGTATGTTGCAATTGGTTAATGATGGTGGCGTGATGTCTATCGAAGAGCAATTTGTGCGTATTGAGGCAGGATCAATTTGTGTCCATGGCGATAGTGCTGGCGCTTTAGCGATGGCACAAAAAGTGCGACAAAAACTACAACAAAATGGCATTAATATTGCTTCGTTTGCTAAAAGTAATAATAACTAAATTAGTTAATGTTTTGAAAAAGTTAATTAAATTAATAAAAAAAATAAAAATATGATTAGACAACACTTTACCAAGTGAGCTATAAACTTGGTCTTTAATATGACCAAACAATATAAAATATGTATTGTTAGTGATTGGATGTTGATCATATTTCGAGGTACTTAATGCGATTTTTACCCGTTAATATCGATGCGTTTATCGTAGAATTAAACAGCCTTGAGCAAACCATGGCGCTTACTGATGTGCTTCAAGGTGTTATTGCTGATTGGCATATCAATGAAATAATTCCAGCGGCACGAACCCTATTAATCCGTTATAACCCCATTGTAACCAATGCTAATATACTTGCTGAGCAGATTGCTCAATTAGATATTTCGGCAAGCGTTATGCAATCTGGCGAATTGGTAACAATACCAGTTCGCTATAATGGTGAAGATTTACCTCAAGTGGCAGACTATCTAGGCATAACGGTTGCCGAAGTCATTGCAAGGCACACTGATAACGAGTATCAAGTGGCTTTTTGTGGCTTTGCTCCTGGATTTGCTTATATGGTATCTAAAACGGCTCAGCTTAATGTGCCACGTCGAAGTTCGCCACGAGTCCGCATTCCAGCAGGATCGGTTGCTTTGGCAGGGGAATTTAGTAGTGTTTACCCACAAGCAAGCCCTGGTGGTTGGCAATTGATTGGCATTACAGATACGGCAGTTTGGGATATTTATCGTGATGAGCCAGCGCTGTTCAAACCTGGTACTCGGGTTAATTTTATTGATGTGAGCCAATCGAAAACAACTTATCATTTACCTGCTCATTTATCAGCAGCTAAAAAACAAGATGATCTTGTTGAGCAACAAGATATAACAGTATTAACGACAGGATTGCAAACATTGTTTCAAGACAATGGCCGAATTGGGCAGGCGGCGTTAGGCATTTCTGAATCGGGAGCGATGGATAAAAACGCATTACACAGTGCCAACCGCGTGTTAGGTAACTCAATTAATGAACCAGCGTTAGAAATTACCCAAGGTGGTTTTAGCACCCAAATAAACAGACCAATGTTAGTTGCTGTGACGGGCGCTATATGTGAGATCACAATAACCACCATCCAAGGTGAAATCTATACTACTCCTATGTATCGGCCAATTCAATTAGAAGCAGGTGATATTATCCGTTTAGGTAATGTAAAATGTGGCGTTCGTAGTTATTTTGCTGTGCGTGGCGGTTTTCAAGTAACACCTATTTTAACCAGCTGTGCTTTTGATACGCTTGCACAAGTTGGGCCCTTACCACTAAAATCGGGTCAAATGTTGGCGATTAAGAAAGCAAAAACGTTAAATCCAGTATCATTATCAGAAACTCCTATGATTAATTACCCAACTAGTGATGATATAGTAGTGTTAGATATTGTGCTTGGACCACGTACCGATTGGTTTACTCAGCAATCGATAGCGCTTCTTACTTCACAGTTGTGGTCGGTTACTCCAGCTTCTAACCGTATTGGCTTGCGTTTATCTGGAAAGGAACCGTTAATTCTTGAAAAACAACAAGAATTACCTAGTGAAGGTACCTGTATTGGAGCAATACAAATACCAGCTAATGGACAACCTGTATTATTTTTGAATGATCACCCTTTAACAGGAGGTTATCCTGTTATTGGTGCAGTATGTAATTATCATTTAGATTTAGCAGGTCAAATTCCAGTCAATGCTAAAATAAAGTTTAATCCTATAGGGATGTTTAAAGAATTTGAAGGGAGTGATGTTGATCATGTCTGAAAATAATAAAAATATAACACATAAAGTATTGATAGCTAATCGAGGTGAAATTGCTGTACGTATTATTCGCGCTTGCCGTGATATAGGCTTGTTATCTGTTGCAATTTATGCCGATGCTGATATTGATGCACTTCATGTACAAATGGCTGATGAAGCTTATGGATTAACAGGCAATGTACCTAGCGATACATATTTAGATATTGATAAAATTATCGCAATAGCTAAAAAATCAGGAGCCACCATGGTTCATCCAGGTTATGGTTTTTTATCTGAACGTGTTGAATTTGCTAGAGCAGTACAAGATGCAGGTTTAATTTGGGTAGGCCCCAAGCCTGAAACGATTGAAATATTGGGTGATAAAGTCAAAGCAAGACAGCTTGCGTTGCAAGTGGGAGCTCCTTTGGTTGTTGGTACAAAAGAGCCTGTAAAAGATGCCAAAGAGGTTATTGAGTTTGCGCATGCCCATGGTTTACCAATTGCTATTAAAGCCGCATTTGGTGGCGGTGGTCGAGGTTTAAAAGTAGCTTGGCAAATGGACGAAGTAGAAGAACTTTATCATTCCGCAGTTCGTGAAGCTACAACGGCTTTTGGGCGTGGTGAGTGTTTTATTGAACAATTTTTGCATAATCCTCGGCATGTTGAAGCACAAGTTATTGCTGATACATTAGGTAATATTGTTGTCGTTGGTACACGTGACTGTTCATTACAACGACGTAATCAAAAATTAATTGAAGAGTCTCCAGCACCTTTTATAACAGATCAATTAGAACAGCAAATTATTCAATCTTCGATTGATATTTGCGCTAAAGCAAACTATGTAGGCGTAGGGACAGTTGAGTTTTTACTTAGCCAAGATGGTAAGTTATCTTTTTTAGAAGTTAATACAAGATTGCAAGTTGAACACCCAGTAACAGAAGAAACTACAGGCGTCGATCTTGTTATTGAGCAACTGCGTATTGCCCAAGGTTTACCTCTGAGTATAGATGAAACACCTGCACCTAGAGCTCATGCCATTGAATTTCGTATCAATGCTGAAGACACAGCTAACGGTTTTTTACCTGTAGCTGGTACTATTACACGTTTTGATGTACCAACTGGTCCTGGTGTACGCATAGACAGTGGGGTGATGGCTGGTTCAACAATTCCAGCAACGTTTGATTCCCTTATGGCAAAATTGATTATTGTTGGTAATAATCGACAACATGCCATTGCAAGGGCTCGCCGTGCTTTGGCTGAGTTTTCTATTGAAGGGGTAGCTAGTGTGTTGCCATTTGCTCGTGCGGTTATTGAACATTCTGATTTTTGTGATGATTTTAAATTACATACACGTTGGATTGAAACTGAATTTACTACAACAATAGCACCAGCCAAAAGGCAAATACCACAAAAAGAAGCAGCGTTGACACGCACATTTATTGAGATTGACGGTAAACGTTGTAAACTCGGTTTACCTGCACAACTTCTTGCAGGGTTATCCTTGCAAACAGAAGCTAATTTAGATACATCCTCAAGCGTGAAAGAAGAATTATCTGAATTGATTGTCCAGTCACCTGTTTCTGGTAGTCTTTTTAAATGGGTGATCAATGATAATCAAAGCGTAAACGCAGGCGATGTCATTGCTATTATGGAAGCCATGAAAATGGAAGTTCAAGTTATTGCACATCGAAATGGTGTGCTAAAACAAATACTCAAAGAAGGCAATTATGTTAACGCAGGATCACCTGTTGCAGAAATCATTTAGATAACGCTGATAAAACAAGAATGTTTTTCATCAAAATAGCAAAAAACATTAAATATAGACAATATATTTTGTTTGTTTTATGCTCATTAGCATGATGTTTTGTCTATTTTTAGGGGCTGTTGATCTTTGCTGTACATAAATTACTCAACAATACATTGGCAGCCACATTAACATAAATGCCAGTGATACCATACTGGCATAATTCCTTTCTAACTTATCGTATCTAGTTGATATTGAACGATATTGCTTGATTCTAGCAAAGGCATTCTCGACTAAATGACGATAGCGATAAAGGCACCTATCCATACTGCTTTTATCTATATCCTTACCATAATTACGTTTAGCAATCACCGTTCGTCCGCCTTTTTGACGAACAAAGCACCGAAAAGGCTCGCTGTCATAACCTTTATCGGCTATCACTGTATTGACTTCATCGAGCTTTTCA
>NZ_LZHK01000051.1:0-4290 GCF_001690415.1 Gilliamella sp. Imp1-1 | reverse complement strand
CGTAATTATGGTAAGGATATAGATAAAAGCAGTATGGATAGGTGCCTTTATCGCTATCGTCATTTAGTCGAGAATGCCTTTGCTAGAATCAAGCAATATCGTTCAATATCAACTAGATACGATAAGTTAGAAAGGAATTATGCTAGTATGGTATCACTGGCATTTATGTTAATGTGGCTGCCAATGTATTGTTGAGTAATTTATGTACAGCAAAGATCAACAGCCCCTAGTTTTGTTGATGCGTCAGTTAAGTTAAATATGTCTAAGCAGGCAGTGTCACGTTATATTCAAGCATTAGAAAATCGCTTGCAAGTTCGGTTGTTACAACGTACAACTCGCAAAATGGTCATTACCCATGAGGGGCAAATTTTTTATTTGCAAGCTAAAGCCATTATTAATGCTACCACAGAAGCAGAAAATAGCCTCACTTTAGATCATGCAAGTCCACAAGGTATTCTTCGGGTTAATGTGCCTGTTAGTTTTGGTATTTTGCATTTGGCGCCTTTATGGCAAAAATTTATCAATAAATACCCTAAAATTGAGCTAGATATTACGTTGTCAGATCGTGTGGTTGATCTGCTTGAGGAGGGCTACGATCTTGCTGTTCGAATTGGTCGGCTAGAAAGTTCGTCGCTGATTAGTCGTAAGTTGGCAACTACGCAAATCATAGCCGCCGCGTCGCCTGATTATATTGCTAAATATGGCATACCAAATGATCCTGATGATTTGTTGAATCATAAAATTGTGATGTATAGTCAGTGGGCTAAAAAAGAGCAATGGCATTTTTATAAAGACAATGCCCATTACTCGGTGAATTTAAAAGCGAATATCTATTGTAATAATGGCGATACTTGCCGCCAAATTATGTTACAAGGAGGTGGTATTTCGTTGCAACCTGATTTTATTATTGGTAAAGATATTAAAATAGGCCGTTTAGTTCGTGTTTTGTTGAATTATAAAGTCGAGGATTTGAATATTTATGCCGTTTATCCAAGCCGTAAATTATTACCGCTCCGAACTCGATGTTTAATCGATTTTTTAGTTAGCGAACTAAAAAATTATCAATGATCAGTTAGTTAAAACATAACCGTTATTATTTGATATGTAAAAAATCTTTAGACAAAAAATAGTCAAATGTATTACTGATTTTACAATAACACAGAAATGATTTACATTATGCTAGTTATTAATTGATTATTCAGAAACAATCTTTACTATATATTGTTTTCAAGATTTATTGTCATTATATGAATATCAATAATAAGGCTTTGTGGCAGCAATTCTATATAAATAAAGTAAATCAAATTATTATCTATAATAGGTATGTTTTTTTATAATGAATAACACATTATAAAAAAGCATCATTTAAGAAATTTTAGTGCAATATTAATTTTTACTATAATTTAACACTCATGTTTTATATTTTCTTATTGATTGTTTTTTAAAGAAATAAAACTCTATTATTAACAAGCTTAGAGCAAAGTTTTAATGTTTTTATGAGTTTTTAAGACAGTTAGTAGATCTTGATTTACACAAGGTCGAGAAGAATAAGTATAATAATACCTAAGTTACTATATTTTACATTTGAATATAACAAAGGTTTTCATTAAAGAATGTCTTTAATTAAACATAATGAGTGCGAAATCGCATTTAATAATATCAAGTTTCAACAACGAAAAATATCGTTTTACATGTAATAAATATATTTGATTTTGTTACCCACTTATTTTAGCTAGGTCTATAAATATAATATCTAATCTGAAGTTACCGACCATTTACCGAATTTGTATTTTTAGTAATATTATTTTAGGAGTTTTAAAAAATGAATCTGATCTGGTCAGCAGTAGGACAAGTTATTAGTTCTTGTCTTCCGGTTTTTTTATTAATTTTTCTTGGTTGGTTATGTGTACAACAAGGGATCTTTTCGAAGGATTCTAAAAAATTATTATCAGGACTGGTATCAAACTTTGTCTTTCCTGCTTTACTTTTTGTGCATACGTCTCATGCTAAACCGTCGCAAATATTCAATGGCATTTGGATGATTGCGTTTTTCTGTACTATGTCTTTTTTATGGATAATTTGTTTTTTAACCAATAAATACATTTTGCACAAAGAGTTAAAGTCGACGGCTATGAATGCAATGCTATGTTGCTTTCCCAACATGGGCGGGATGGGAGTTCCTTTCTTGACGTTAATGTTAGGGGCTGCATCAACTATTTCCGTTGCGATTGCTAATTTTGTTGTTGCATTATCATTGATCCCAATGACAATATTTTTATTAGAACTTTGTGATACTAAACTGTCTGGCGGTAAAGTCACCGGTGGTATGATCTTTAGTGCAGTAAAAAATTCACTTATGAAGCCAATGTTTTTGGCCGTTATTTTAGGGTTAATTGTGAGCGTTACCGATGGTACTAAATGGCTACCACATTTTGTGTTTAACACTTTTGATATTATGTCAAATGCTTGTAACTTTATTTCACTTATTGCGGTCGGTGTTGGTATTCATGGTGTTAAATTGAAATTATCTAAACCGTTAATGATCAATGTTGTGTTGAAAAGTTTCATTACACCAATTATTGCACTTATTTCCGTATATCTATTTGGTATCACAGGTATGGAAGCTGAAGAGTTAGTTTTCTTATTGGCAATGCCAACGGCATCAACAGCGGTTATTTTGGCTTACAATTGGAATGTTGAGCAAGAACAAGCATCAAGCATTTTCTTTGCATCAACAGTTTTATCTATCTTCATTTTACCAACCTTATTGCTTATTATGGACTTCACCATTCCAGGTGTTGCTTAATTAAAAGCTAAATATAAATGCTCTCATTTAATTTTAGATGAGAGCTTTTATTATCAATTACATGTTTCTTTGGCAAGCCATGCTGGAATTACTCGGTTGTTTACAGTAATAATAACCATCGTATTTCAAAAATCAACTAAACTTGCTGCTCACAAATGAATGGAAAAGTAAAAAGAGTAATACCAACTTTGGATTAAGATACGGCGTAATCAACAAGTATGTAGTGATTCAAAAGGTGAAGACTAAGTCTTAATTGATTAATTATTATAATTTTGTTAACCGCCATAAGGTGATTTTAGAAAAAACGCCTTATGGGATTTTGGAGTGGTTATTTAACCATGAAGTGTAAATAACCCAGTTTTTTTCTACACATTAACAATAGCAAGAAATGTAGCGATAATATTGGTAACTAAACTAAAAAGAGCCATTGTCTTTTTTAGTTTGCTAACTAGAAGCTATAGCGAACACCTGCTAATAAATCAATTGAACTTAGCTCAGCACTAGCATTAGTTCGATAGTATTCATTATGTTTTTTGATGTTTACTTTACCTGCATCCACATAACGAGCAGTGAAATCAACAACCATATTATTATTCAACTTATAAGCTACGCCAGCAGCAACATTCCATGCAAACTTTGTTTTTGTTTTTGATAATGAACGTTCATAATTAGAACCATCAACAGAAACGTTGTATTTTTCCTTATGGCTATTTTCTAGTTTAGTGAAGGCAACACCAAATCCCGCACCAATAAATGGAGTAATTGGTGAGTCAATATCAATATCATAATAACCATTTAACATTAATGTATTCATGCGGGTTTTGACTTTTTGAGTAGTACGAAGACGATATTCTTCATAATCAGTGTATCTATTTTCTTTTTTATCTGTATTGCCACGTAAGGTAAGAGATAATTCTACACGTGCAGGAATATCATAATTAGAAAAGTTGTAACCTAAATTTAAAGCGCCAGCTAATTTAGTTTTATGCATTGAGTCAAAAATACCATCGTTGATAACACCGCCGTGACTATAATGTAAGGTATCCTTAATATTTTTCGCTTTTATTATAGAAGCGCCTAATTGACCTCCTAGGTAAAGTTCATTTGTTTCAGCATAAGCAAAATTTGAAAAACAAGCAAAAGTTGTTAGTGCAATTAATGTCTTCTTCATTTTTATTTCCTTTATTATGGTTGTTTAAGGCTTGCTGATTATAAAGCAAATAAATTAAAAATCAATTTAAGGTATTAGGAAGTTTTTTTAACAAAAAATAAAAGCTGTAACTAGGGCGTGTTGATCTTTCATGATTATTTTTTAGACGGCATGATGTGAGTTATAATAATTCAGCCAAAAACAACCATAACTCGATTCATCATGCCAAGAACAATGCTAACAGATAAACGGTGGGAAAAGCTACTACAAATAATGAAAAATACCGGCCGAGTTTATAATAAATCCGAGCATCGGATGACGTTTGAAGGGATCC
>NZ_LZHK01000050.1:0-1821 GCF_001690415.1 Gilliamella sp. Imp1-1 | reverse complement strand
TTTTAGTGAACTTATCCGATAGGCAAATTGTCGGTTACCATGTTGGTCAACATAAAACAGCAGAGCTTGTTATGTCGGCATTAAGCCAAATTAAACAACCATTATCAAAATTAGATTTATTTCATTCAGACCGCGGTAAAGAGTTTGATAATCGGTTATTAGCGGATTGTTTTAAGACATTTAATATCACGCATTCATTAAGCAAGAAAGGATGTCCTTATGACAATGCGGTAGCGGAAGCGACATTTAAAACAATTAAAACGGAATTTGTAAAAGGTCAACGTTTCAACTCAACGGCTGAGTTACAACGCGCTTTTTCGGCTTATGCCTATTGGTATAATCATAAACGATTACATTCTTCGTTAGGCTCTTGCCTCCCATTGAATTTAAAAAACACTTACCCCTTAATTTTTTTGTTTGAAAATGTGTTGCCATTCCATGTTTAAAAGAATTAGAAGCGGGAAATCACAAGATTAAGTAGAAGTTTGCCGATTTGCAAGGATCAAATAACATGATGTGTTCTTATATTTTTTGATAATTGACTTATATAATTTAAGGAGGGAGAATATGATATGAAAAACAGACAAAATCATATTATGAAAGTACGGCAAACATTACCTGATAATGTAAGCTTTATTGCAGAAGAAATCGATTATTTAGATTGTCAAAAAAAAGATATTTCTAAAAAATTGACAGCCTATGAAGCTTATAAAATGATGACATCTTATCAACCTAGATGGCTAAAAATACTATTTAAAATAAGGGATTGTTTAGTGAAATTAATCGGTGTCAAAGCGATTAATGGATTTGATAGTTCTGCGGAAAATAAGCATCAACCAGACGAAAGCAATATGGCCGATTTTTTTACCATAACAGAGGAAACCAACGATAAACTGACATTAGTTGTAAAAGATTGCCATTTAGATGTATGTGTTTGTATTCGTGTTGTAGATAAAGGTACTGACATAAGTAAAAATACAGTATATTTAATTGCATCAGTTAAAAATCACAATATCTGGGGGAAATTATATATGTTACCCGTTGCTATTTTACATCCTTATATTGTTAATAAATTATTTGAAAACCTGGATTCAAACATGAAGTGCAATTTTAAACACGGTGGAGTGAAGAAAGTAGAAAGGCGATTTATACTAGCACCTTCGCACCACCACAGTTTGGAGATTGCTATGTATTATAATCACCTTTCTAGGAAGGAAAGATACCAGATTTTCGTATTATTACAAGCCGGAAAGAATAAAAAAGAGATAGCCCAGCTACTCAATAGACATCCTTCGACAATAAGTCGAGAGATAAAAAGAAACTCAAAACCTAATCAAGCCTATCAAGCACATGATGCGGTAACCTTAGCTAGGAAAAGGCGGAAAAACAGCGGTAATGGTAAGCCAATAGAGTCTTCGGTATGGCGCCAAGTTGAAAAATACCTCATGCTTTATTACAGCCCAGAGCAGATTGCCGCACGTTTAAAGAAAGTCAGCGTCCAATCAATCTATAACTATCTTTATCAAAATAAAGCGCGCTATGAACAATTCAAACCTTATCTAAGGCGAAAAGGCAAAGCCTATAGGCATTGTAAGGCACCGAGTATTAAAGAAGGAGACCGCCGTTATAAACGGTCAATTAAACAACGTCCAAGTTATGTAGAAAGCCGGAAAACGCGAGGACATTGGGAGGGATATACGATTATTAGCCGTAAAGACAAGCAAGCATTGGTGACATTAGTTGAACGCAAAACAGGGCTAGTATTAATTGGGCGCCTCAATCAACGTACCGCCTCCGAAACGAGAGATATGATAATAAAAT